>CAJQNM010000432.1 GCA_905479665.1 uncultured Saprospiraceae bacterium | reverse complement strand
TCCTGTCGCGGCAACAAATCACAGCGCAGAGGGTCTCAATCAGATGGCATACAACCGCTGCGTAGGAACCCGCTACTGTGCAAATAACTGTCCGTACAAGGTGCGACGATTCAACTGGTTGTATTACAATGCCGCTGATTTATTTCCGGCAAATGAGAATGATCCATTTAATGAGACGACGCCATATTATGCAGACAATTTAACTCGTATGGTTCTCAACCCCGATGTGACAGTTCGCTCACGCGGTGTGATTGAGAAATGCAGCATGTGTGTGCAGCGCATACAAGAGGGTAAACTGAGAGCCAAGTCAGAGCGACGTCCTTTGGCCGATGGAGATATCAAGACAGCTTGTCAAACGGCTTGCCCGACGGGTGCCATTGTGTTTGGCGATACGAATGATCCGAAGAGCAAAGTGAGCGAGTTAAATCACGACACAAAGAACTATATCGCACTAGAAGAGACCAACGTACGATCATCGATTGGCTATCTTATGAAAGTGACGAATAAGAGTGCAGACATTAATCCAACTGAAGCCTAGATTTTATGAGTGCAGTAATATCACCGATTCGCGATCCGCTGATTACTGGTCACAAGGACTATCATCAGATCACTGAGGATATCTGTGCACCATCCGAACGCACACCGAGTGCCGCTTGGGTGACCGCATTTTTAATCTCTGTTGCAGTACTTTCTTTTGGAGTTTTTTGCATCCTGTGGACGATCTGGTTTGGCATCGGTACCTGGAATCTGAACCGAACCATCGGTTGGGGCTGGGATATCACCAATTTTGTTTGGTGGATTGGGATTGGACATGCCGGAACGCTTATTTCCGCCATCCTTTTATTGTTCCGTCAAAAATGGCGGACGGGGGTAAATCGGGCTGCAGAAGCAATGACCATTTTTGCGGTTTTATGCGCAGCACTTTTTCCTGGCATACACGTAGGTCGGATATGGGTTGTCTTTTACTTCTTCCCCTATCCAAATACACGGGGTCCTCTTTGGGTGAATTTTAATTCGCCTCTCCTGTGGGATCTCTTTGCGATCAGTACCTATTTTACCGTCTCACTCTTATTTTGGTACACTGGGTTGGTTCCTGATTTTGCTACACTGCGTGATCGGGCCACTGGCGTACGCAAAAAAGTATACAACTTTCTATCCTTCGGTTGGACGGGAGCAGCAAAGCACTGGCAGCGATTTGAATCGCTCTCGCTGGTGCTGGCAGGAATTGCTACTCCACTCGTACTTTCCGTACATACGATCGTATCATTTGATTTTGCAACATCGGTAATACCCGGATGGCATACGACGATTTTTCCTCCGTACTTTGTGGCAGGGGCGATCTTTTCGGGATTTGCCATGGTACTTACGCTGATGATTATCACGCGTAAGATTCTCAATCTGGAGGACTACATTACCGTGGAGCACGTCGACTCGATGAATAAGGTCATACTACTTACAGGGAGCATTGTTGGTGTGGCCTATATAACTGAGTTGGTGATTGCCTGGTATAGCGGATATATTTATGAGCAATTTGCTTTTGCCAACCGAGTACAAGGCGTGTATTGGTGGGCCTATTTTGGGATGATGACTTGCAATGTTTTGTCACCACAACTCTTTTGGGTGCGTAAGTTTCGACGCAATATTGCATTCACCTTTTTCATGTCGATATTTATCAACATCGGGATGTGGTTTGAGCGATTTGTGATTATCCCTACTACGCTTGCCCGTGATTATTTGCCTAGTAGTTGGAGCTACTATGTACCCAGCTGGGTGGAGATTGGTATTTTCCTTGGTACGTTGGGCATATTCTTTACCCTCTACCTGATTTTTACCAGAGTGGCGCCGGTCGTTGCGATTGCCGAGGTAAAGGCGATCCTAAAAAGTTCTGGAGATCAATATGCAGGAGAGCATGCCAAACAGGGACATACAGCGCATGATACACATTCACATGAAGAAGAAAATTTGGTGCATTAAGCAGAACTATTATGAGTGCACATAGAGAAATATTATTCGGACTATACGATGATGAGACAGATCTGCTCAGCGCAGTGAAGGAGGCGAATGCAAGACATTTGCACATCGACAATGTATATAGTCCCTTTCCAGTACACGGTTTGGATCCACTCTTGGGTTTGCAAGAATCTCGACTCCACCAGGCGGGCTTTGTCTACGGAGCCATCGGCATGTTGACGGCTTTCTTATTTATGACGTGGGTATTTACCCGCGATTGGCCGATTATTTTTGGTGGAAAACCGTACTGGTCTGTACCTGCTTTTATTCCAATCACTTTCGAGCTCACAGTACTCTTTGCCAGTATTGGAATGGTGGTAACCTACTATGCAGTAAATGGACAGGGCCCTGGAGTCACAAATGCAGTGCTCGATGATCGAATTACAGACGATAAATTTTGCATTTCTTTTGATGCTGGACATGCATCAGAAGAAGAGGTGAGTAAATTCCAGCAATTTCTCACGGAGAGCGGAGCCAAGGAAATTCGAACAAAAACAATTTAGAGCAGATGAGTCAAAAACAAATCGGATTGTTCTTCTGCATGATCTCTTTGGTGGTCATCTTCTCGGCATGCTCGCCATCGGGAGGGGAGTCACCGGGTCATGAGTACATGCCAGACATGTTCCACTCTACAGCGTACGAGGCCAATCTGCTGGATTACTACCAGTACAATACCTGGGGATCGAAAGAAGACTACATTAAGTATGCTCTGCCACGCAAGCCCGTTGAGGGAACGATAGCGCGCGGAGCAGCTGGCCTGGGTCGAAGTGACATGGGTGATCTTGCGGAGCATTTTCAATCCATGCCCGTAAGTGGCAGTGTGCCGTATTACTACGGTGATACGGATGAAGAGCGCACTCGTGCAATGGCAGAAATCCTCTCAAATCCTCTCCCTATTACGGAGGATGGGCTGCAGCAGGGGCAAGAGCTCTACGATATTTTTTGTGGCATCTGTCATGGTCCAGCCGGCGGAGGTCTCGGCTATTTGGTGCGTGATGACGGGGGGCTATATCCGGCCCAACCTGCAAATCTGTTGTTGCCCGAATTTGTCGCAGCCTCAGAAGGGCGTTACTATCACGCCATCATGCATGGCAAGAATGTAATGGGTGGCTACAGTGATAAAATGGGCTATGAAGAACGATGGAATGTGATCCACTACATCCGTTCTCTCCAGGCAGAAGAATTAAAGCTGAAGTACGACGAAAATGAGAATACGCTAAATAATGTGGGCGTGCCATATGGTACCATAGCTCATGACAACCATGCTATGCCAGGTGAGGATCACGGTGGTGAAGACCACGATGAGACTAACCACTCGCACGATGAAGGACACGGCCACGATAACGATGAAGGTCATCATTGATAAATATTGATGTAATCGATTTATGAATCAGTATAAACTACCTGCCGGAGAGCGACTATTTCTGATGATCTGTATGATTATCGGCGTGGCCTGTCTGGGCATCACCTATTTTACCGACGATGCACTGCACTCGCGCTTTTGGAGTAATTTCTTACACAATAGTGTATTCTTTACTGGGATAGCTTTTCTTGCTATTTTCTTTTTGTGCGCCAATATTATTGCCTTTTCAGGATGGTACACGGTATTCAAAAGAGTGTGGGAGGCCTATGCACAATTTCTAATTGTGGGAATTGGGTTGATGGTCGTCGTACTCGCCGGATTATGGTTGCACGCCCATCATCTATATCATTGGGCAGATGCCACTGCTGTGGCAGAAGACGCCATTTTGCAGCATAAGAGTGCACTTCTAAATCCTGTTATTTATTTGGTCACTTTATTGATCGTCGGACTCTGGTATTTCTTTGCGCGAAAAATTCGCAATATTTCTTTGGAAGAAGAAAATGTAGACAAATTTGATTTTCAGGTTCATAAAAAGAAGTTAAGAATTTGGGCGGCTGTCTTTTTACCGATTGGAGGTTTTACCAGTCCCATCGTGATATGGCTGTGGGTCATGTCTGTCGATGCACATTGGTATAGTACACTCTTTGCCTGGTACTGCACGATCAGCTGGTTTGTGACGATGCTATGCTTTACCATTCTGGCACTGCTCTACCTCAAAGGAAAAGGATATTTTGAGCAAGTAACTGCCGATCATTTTCATGATCTAGGGAAGTATGTATTTGGGTTCAGCATTTTTTGGACCTATCTGTGGTTTTCGCAGTATATGTTGATTTGGTACGGAAACATAGGTGAAGAAACAATCTATTTTAAACAGCGATTAGCTGAGTATCCTGTGCTGTTTTATGCCAACCTGGCGATCAACTTTCTTCTGCCCTTTTTTGTTTTAATGCGCAATGACACTAAACGAAAAGAAGGCACACTGACATTAATTACTGTTATTCTAATACTTGGTCACTGGCTGGATTATTTTTTGATGTTGAAGCCAGGCATATTGCATACCGCTCACGAAGTCTTGGGAATCAGTCACGAGGCTGCTGCACACGCTGCTGACCATGCACACGAGGCAGGAGCGCATGCCGAGCATGCGGCACACGCGGTGGCAGGATTTTCCATGCCGGGATTGTTGGAGTTAGGCACCTTTATTGGATTTGCTGCACTGTTTGTTTATTGCTTTCTGAATCAATTGCAGAAGGCCCCGTTGGTCTCCTACCGGGATCCATATATTGATGAGAGTTTGCACCACCATGTCGTATAGAATTTTGAAAATAAAGCAATGACGCTACTCACCATATTTATCATATTCGTACTCTTTGCGGTTGTCATCGTACAGATCAGTAGGATCAATGAGATGGCCAAGGCGATTAAGGGAGAAGAAGAAGTCTCGGATCGCAGCATGGATCGTCAAGGCAAGCTTCTCTTTGGGTTTATGGTCGTATTTTTGGTGGGCACGGTATGGTCTGCCTGGGCGTACCGAAATGTGATGCTGGGTTACGGTCCCCACGAGGCGGCTTCCGCGCACGGCGGATCTCTGGATTCGCTCTTTAATGCGACCCTTGCGATGACCGGAATTGTATTTATCATTACCCACATCGCTCTATTTTATTTTGCCTGGAAATATCGCAGACGGAGTAATGCTCGAGCGACACACATTTCACACGACAATCGACTAGAGGTTATCTGGACAATTATTCCTGCGTTTGCAATGGTAGGACTTGTGATCAGTAGCTTGATGATCTGGAACGATGTGATGGCAGATGTTGATCCAGACGAAGACTACTTGGAAATTGAAGCTACCGGGACCCAATTCCAATGGTTTATTCGCTATCCTGGTCCTGATCAGAAACTAGGCACCAAGAACTTTCGTCTGATTGAGGGCTCGAATGCACTTGGACAAGATTGGTCTGATCTGAAAAACTTGGATGATTTTATTGCACAAGAAATCTGGTTGCCCAAGGGCAAGAAGGTTCGGGTGCGAATCGCGGCGCGTGATGTACTTCATAGTTTTTACTTGCCACATTTTCGGGTCAAAATGGATGCCGTACCTGGGCTGCCGACTATGTTTGTTTTTACCCCTATAAAGACCACGGAGGAGTATCGTGAGGAACTCTCTAAATATTCAGAATATCAAGTACCTGCTGATCCGGATGATCCCGATGGCCCGCAGAAATGGGAAGTTTTTGATTACGAATTGGCCTGTGCTGAGCTTTGTGGTTACGGGCACTACAGTATGCGTAAGGTGGTCAAAATTGTAGAAGAACCAGAGTACCGAGCGTGGTTAAGGGAGCAGGAGTCATTTTATGTACAATCGATCCGAGGTACAGATGCCGATCCATACAAAGATCAACTCTTCGACTATGAGTTGGCAGACCGCAAGGCTGAATTTGAGAGAGACTTTGGTGATGCATTATCTGCTGCCGACGATGCTGCTCGTATCGTACGCTTGAAGTATGTAAATTTTGAAACAGCTTCAGCAAATCTCACGGCATTAAGTCGCTACGAATTGGACAATGCAGCGGAAGTGCTCCAAGGAAATCCGAGCGTCGTAGTGGAACTGGGAGGACATACGGATAGTGCCGGTGATGCGGATGCAAATCTGGATTTGTCCCGGCGTAGAGCAAACGCAGTGCTGACCTATCTCTCAGGCAAAGGAATAGATACGAACCGACTTGTTGCACGCGGCTATGGCGATCTGAATCCGATCGATGATAATGGTACGGAAGAGGGAAGGGCCAATAACCGCAGAACTGAATTGAAAATCATTAGCGAATAGCAAAAGTAAAATTGATGGCAGATGTAGTTGAAGACGTGCAGGCTCAGGAAAAATTGATTGAGGAGTTGGGCTATGATGATCATTTTCATGAGCACCATAAGCAAGATAAATACGCCTCTGGATTTATCAGCAAGTATGTTTTCTCGCAAGACCATAAAATCATTGCGAAGCAGTTTCTGATTACGGGAATGATCTGGGCTATTATTGGCTCTGCTATGTCAGTGATCTTCCGGATGCAGCTTGGTTTTCCAGAGGAAAGCCTCACTTGGATTAAGCCCCTACTCGGTAAGTGGATTACGGTAGATGCCAACGGCATGGGTACCTTAAATCCTGAGTTCTATTATGCCTTGGTCACTATGCACGGTACCATTATAGTGTTTTTCGTGCTCACGGCTGGTCTGAGTGGTACATTTAGTAACCTCCTCATACCCTTGCAATTGGGTTCCCGTGATATGGCGTCTCCCTTTCTAAACATGCTTTCGTATTGGTTCTTTTTCTTGGCCAGTATTATCATGTTTACATCGCTGTTTCTCAACACCGGTCCATTTTCTGGTGGATGGGTGGCGTACCCGCCACTGAGTGCACTGCCGGAGGCCTCTTCAGGATCGAAGGCTGGGATGACGTTATGGACGATGAGTTTGGTGTTTTTCGTGGTGTCGGTGTTGCTCGGAGGCGTGAACTATATTACGACGGTGTTGAATCTGCGGACGAAAGGCATGAGCATGTTTCGCATGCCGCTTTCGATCTGGGCATTTTTCATTACCGCCATTATCGCCTTACTCTCTTTTCCCGTATTGGTTTCAGCGTTTCTCATGCTGATTCTTGATCGCGGTTTAGGGACAAGTTTCTTCTTAAGTGAAATATTTATCGGGGGGCAGGCCCTTGACCACGTAGGGGGCAGTCCGATTCTTTACCAGCACTTGTTCTGGTTCTTGGGGCACCCAGAGGTGTACATCATTATTTTGCCTGCGATGGGTCTGGTATCTGAGGTTTTGTCTGTTCATTCGCGAAAACCAATTTTCGGTTATACGGCGATGGTGTTGTCTATGATGGCCATTGCATTCCTGTCATTCCTTGTATGGGCTCACCATATGTTTATGTCGGGCGTGAATCCGTTTATCTCCAGCATATTCGTGATTTTCACTTTAATTATCGCGGTGCCGTCTGCAGTCAAAGTATTCAATTGGATCGCGACGGTGTATAAAGGAAATATAAGGCTGGTCACGCCATGTTTGTTTGCTATTGGTTTTGTATCAATGTTTATCTCGGGAGGATTGACCGGAATATTCCTTGGCAGTTCGGCCATAGATATCCAGTTGCACGACACATACTTTGTGGTCGCACACTTCCACATTGTGATGGGAGTGGCAGCCTTCTTTGGCATGTTTGCTGGCATCTATCATTGGTATCCAAAAATGTATGGTCGATTCATGAATGAGACTTTGGGCAAGATCCATTTTTGGGGTACGATGATCGGTGCCTACGTGATCTTTTGGCCAATGCATTATCTCGGGATGGCTGGTGTACCTCGACGATACTATAAGTTTGACACGTTCCAGGCATTTGCAGATTTCTCTGATATGAACAAGTTTATTACGATCGGAGCAATTATCGTGTTTGGGGTGCAACTCATATTTGTAATCAACTTCTTTTATTCCATCTGGCGTGGGAAGAAACAGACCACCAAAAACCCTTGGGGTGCAAGTACACTAGAGTGGACTACTCCTATTCGTCCTGGACACGGAAACTGGCCAGGTAAAATACCATCGGTGCATCGCTGGGCATATGACTACAGCAAGGGAGAAAGAGAAGTGATCACCCAGATCGAACCGATTGGTGAGGATGAAAAACTAGACTCTCATTAAACAGAAGAGATAAGGTAGTCGCGAAGAAAAAAATTGAATGAGTAAATCAGTTAGATCAGTTGCTATAAATAAGCCCACTTCTTGGTTGGCTGATTTCGGTCAGTTGATCAAATTTAGGTTGACTCTGCTTGTTGTAATAACAGCATTGGGGGCAGCACTGATTGCAACTAGAGGTGCTGTCGATTTGCTCACCCTATTGTTGCTCGGTGTTGGTGGATTCTCGATCACTTCTGCTGCCAACGCGCTCAACGAGATCTTGGAAAAAGATTTTGATCGCCTCATGACCCGTACTGCCCAGCGGCCTTTAGCCACTGGCCGGATGCAGGTGAACAGTGCATTGTTAATTGCTGGACTGCTCTTTGTAGTCGGTATACTTTTGTTGGCCTTATTTAATCCACTGGCCTCTTTGCTTGGTGCAACATCGGTTGTCTTGTATGCCTTTCTATACACACCTTTGAAAAGGATCACTCCATTTTCAGTATTTGTTGGAGCCATACCTGGCGCATTGCCCATGATGATTGGAGTGGTAGCATTGGAAGGCCGTTTGACCTACCTGGCACTGGTGCTTTTTGCGATCCAATTTTTTTGGCAATTTCCACACTTTTGGTCCATTGGGTTTTTGGGGTTTGAAGATTATCGCAAGGCGGGTTATAAATTAGTGCCCATGACAGGCGATGTCATTAATCGCAGCTTGGGCTGGCAGTGTCTTATTTTTTCACTCTTTTTAGTACCCTGCTGTTTGGCACCAGCGATGCTGGGCGAGATTGCACCTTGGTCTTCTGGAGTGGCGATTCTCTTTAGCTTGATTTACAGCTGGTATAGCTGGCGGCTGCATGTACGATTTGATCGCGAATCAGCCCGTAATCTTATGTTCTGCTCCTTTTTCTACCTGCCCTTGATTTTGCTCACCTTTTATTTGGGTACGACACCATGGAGCTAGCCATCAAACATAGAGCTGATGGCACCCGACGGGTACCGCCGATGAAGTTTGCCTTGTGGGTAGGTCTCGCGAGTATCTCGATGATGTTTGCAGGATTTATCAGTGCGTACATAGTACGTATGGCAGCTGGCAATTGGCTCGAGTTTGAGTTGCCTTCGCTCTTTATGGCAAGTACGATGATGATCATCATGAGTAGCCTTACCTTGCATGGAGCGTTCATCTCCTTTCGAGCACAAAAGGAAATGAGGTACAAGGGACTGTTGGTCATCAGTGTTATGCTCGGATTGTCATTTGTGATTCTTCAGTACCTCGGGTGGATGGACCTACAGAGCATAGGCATAGATCTCAAAGGCAACCCATCAGGAGCATTTGTCTATATGATTTCGGGAGTTCATGTTGCTCATGTGATCGGTGGCATTGCCGTATTGGTGGTCGCTCTTTTGCACGCATTTGGACTACCATTTATCGTAACTCAGAAACGAATTGAACGATTGGATTTGACCTGTCAGTACTGGCACTATGTGGATGTGCTGTGGGTCGTACTCTTTCTATTTTTAACTTATTATCGCTAAGATATGTCGGTAGATACAGCAGTGGCGCACGATGTAGCAGAACATACCGCAGGGGAAAAGCAAGCTTGGACGGGGGCTAAATCACCCTTCAAGTCCAGCTACGGCAAATTGATGATGTGGTATTTCTTACTGTCGGATTCATTTACTTTTGCCGGTTTTCTGATCGCATACGGCACTTTGAGATTTAGTATGAAAGCCTGGCCAGTGCCAGATTTTGTCTTTTCCCTATTTCCTTTTACAGGAGATGCCAAGATGCCACTTGTCTTTGTGAGTTTTATGACATTCGTGCTGCTCTTTAGCTCATTTACTATGATTCGAGCGGTGCAAGAAGGCCACCGTGAGAACCGGAGCGGTGTCGTGAAGTGGATGATCATTACTGTGATTGGTGGTGCGATGTTTTTAGGATGTCAAGCCTGGGAGTGGTCTACATTGATCGTTAAGGAACATATGAGCGTGACGACCAATCCTTTTGGTACTCACCTCGTAGATGGAGTCTATCTTGATGATGAGCATGGACATGCTTATGCAGCTGGTGCGGAGAGAGAAACCTTTGAGGAGGGGAGCAGTTACCTTCTACATAAACATGAGGGCGAGTGGACGCAGCGTAGCTATGAGGTGACCAGTGGAATCGACGAAGGACAAATTGCCAAGCAAGAATTTGGGCCGAAGGCTTTTGGAGCTTTATTTTTCTTCATTACCGGGTTCCATGGTTTTCACGTTTTATCCGGCGTTTTATTTCTAATCATTATTGCCATCAATGTGGCGAGCGGACTCTATGTAAAGCGGAAAAATGGTTACGAGATGGTGGAGAAGATGGGGCTGTATTGGCATTTTGTCGATTTGGTTTGGATCTTTGTATTTCTGGTCTTTTACTTACTCTAATTCGCAGCAAACATGTCAGCACATACCTACGAAGAATCTAAAAGTATCGCGCTAAAGACGATCATCGTATTAGCGGTCATAACTGTGATTGAGGTAGCTATTGCCCTGGTGGGTAAGGGTTATGCTATACCCGGTTGGGCTCCGTACGATACGGCATATATAGGAAGCTTTCCGATCGGGAAAGCAGTAATGTACTTACTGATGATCGGCATGAGTGTCTATAAGGCCTATCTGGTCATATTTGAGTTTATGCATATGAAGTATGAGGTACGTAACATGATGAGAAGTGTAATGGTGCCTACGGTCTTACTCATCTGGGCCATTATCGCCTTCTTTTGTGAAGGCACGTATTGGCGAAATACACGAGCTGGAATTGAGGACAAGGACCGTACTGAGGTGGAGACCAGTATGACACCAAGAGGCCCGGCCACTACTGAATTGTCGAGACCTTCAGAGCATTAGAGATTGCAGCAACTCTCCTCGCAATCCTCTTGGGTAAGATAAATCGATAATTAATCATTTTGGGCTCCGTTCAGAACTTACCGGAGGTAGCCTTTTGTTCAATAGGTGATGAGGATAGGAAAAATTACCACGATTGCCATAGTCTTGATCTTGCTGGTCGGCTTGCCACTCAGTTCGTACCTGTATTTGCGCAAAGGCATGAATTTCCGCTTGGATGCTATCGAAGCACTCGATGTTAAATCTCATTTGCCAGCTGGAGAGAAGAATCCAGAGCTGAGTGGTGTTCGTATTCTCTATTTCCCAGAAGCGGCAGAAGCAACATTGGTCGACAGTGTGAAAGAACATTTTAGCAACCATACCATGCTATTCTTTGATGCAGTGGATGAGGGTGAGGCCGCGCTTAACGATTCACTTCGTGTGGCGCATGAGATGTGTAAGGTCGATGGTCAATACAATGATTTTATTTATTTGGTGAACCGGAAGGATGCGATTGTGAATTGTTATGATCCGAATGATCTACTGGCGGTAAAGAAATTGATCAATCACATTGCTTTTCTTTTACCTCCGGATCCCGAGAAGGATTTTGACTTTCGTCGCAGCAAAGAAATGTAATGGAAGAAAATCGCACATTGGAGAAAAAGCTAAATCGAGTAGCCTGGGTACTCTCGATCATTGTTTTTGCGCTAGTCGTATCTATGCGAAGATTTAAGGTTGACTCAAGTATCGATTTTTCATTTCTTCCAGCGGTTTACTCCACACTGAATTTTGTCACTTTTTTGCTCTTGCTGGGCGGTTTTTATTTTATCCGCTGTCGCAAGGACATGGCCGTGCATCGGAAATTCATGCAGAGTGCACTGATCACGTCTGTCTTATTTTTGCTGGGATATGTTGTATATCATATTACGACCCCGGAAACTCTATTTTGCCAGGAAGGATCCATCCGTTATGTGTATTTCTTCTTGTTGATTACCCACATTGTTCTTGCTGCGGTCATTCTTCCCTTCATTCTATTTACGTTCATCCGGGCGTATACGGGACAGTATGCTCGTCACAAGAAAATGGCCCGGTGGGTTTATCCACTTTGGCTATACGTCGCCGCGACGGGACCAATCTTGTATCTCATGCTACTGCCCTGCTACTCTGCCCCCTAAACTTGCAGCACATGGTACTTCTTAAAACGATACATTTGCAAAAGGTGAGAAAAGGTTATCAAATAATAGGAATAGCGATCCTTGTGGTCGTGTTGACGCTAACTGCAAATCAGGACTTGTGGGCTCAGTGCCCTATGTGTAAGATGGCTGCAGAATCCAACCTGCGCGAAGGTGGTACCGCCGGCAAAGGACTAAATGCTGGAATTTTGTTTATCCTCTCCCTCCCTTATATACTGATCGGCTCTATTGGCTTTGCCTGGTGGAGAAACAATCGCGATTTTGAAGCGTAGCTATTTTTCTACGGCCCGTGCGCTTGGGTTTTAGCCTACAAATTTTTTCCGGAAGCCACCCAAAGTTGATACTGACTGATGTTGTGCTCTGCAACCGCCTCGAGGTACATGATTCGAGCCCGCACCACCATTTCTTGAGCTTTGATAACCTCAAGAGGGAGACCTGTGCCTAGCGCTTCGCGCTGTAGTGCTTGCTGATATCCTATCACGGCTGATTCTTCTGCGCTTGCAGCAAGCGTATAGATCTCACGGGTTAGCTCAACTGCTCGGTGGGTTTGCAAATATTCACTCTTAAGCTGAACTTGCAGAAGGGCATCATCATTTTCTTGTAGTTCGATTTTGGCATCGATCATTTTTACTTCGCCTCCGCTGAAAAGTCTGGCCAAAGGCAGCTGCCAGGAGAGGCCCAAATTCATAGCGCGCGTAGGGTGAAGTGTTGACGGATCTGGAAAGGCAGCGGGATCTATAGGTGATAGGTCTCCCAACAAATCGCCAAAACGGGACTGATATGCCGAAATGGAGAATTTTGGAAATAATAATCCTTGGGTGAGTTGCTTTCGCTCCTGCATGAATACCTCA
>CAJQNM010000431.1 GCA_905479665.1 uncultured Saprospiraceae bacterium | reverse complement strand
CACCCGCTCACTAATGCTCTGCATCGTCTTGCACATTGCCAATAATGCGGTGGCTTTTCTGGGTGAAAATGCGGAGTCGGAGTCGATGAGAGAGATTGTGGGCAGTGACTTTTATTATTTTGGTTCCTTAGGAATCGCAGTGCTGGTGGCGATTCTCAGCGGGTTTATTTTTGTGCGAAATACGCCTGCCAGTGTAAGTCAGGATTTGTTTGGGTAATCAGATCGGAAAGGCCGGACCTAGGATGTGCCCGCCTACTTTCCTTTCCATAGATACAAGTAGCCGTCTTCGGCGCCGACCAGTAGCTCTCCCCTGCCATCTTTGTCCCAACCCACGATGGTAGGGCTGGTGGTATGTCCTGCCAATTTCACCTCAGAGATGTCACCCCGATATTTCATCAAGACCCTTCCATCTTCGATTCCTTCCTGCTCAAACCAAGCGATGTTTTTACTATTGACCAAGAGGTCTAAATCCCCATCTCCATCCCAATCATGAAAGCACCATTTGATACGTCCACTACCACCGGCATTTCTATTGCTGAGTCGGAGAGGTCCGAGTGATTCATCTTCGATTTTATTGCCCCGCCCAAACTGAGATCCCTTGGTGCCATAAAATATGCGCTCGCCCGGTCGCAGCATGAGCGCACCGTCTTTCCTAAATCGCTCAAAGAAGGCCAGATAGCCCTCATGGTCGAGCATGACCAAATCGGTAAGCCCATCTCGATTCCAGTCGATGGCTTGCGGTGTTGTGCGCCATTGGGTGGCCAGTTCACTTCCGGTGGGCTTCCACCAGTTCCAAGCCGGGTATGGAATGGTATCGTACGAGCTCCAATCCACCTGGACATCTTGCGCAGCCAGTACTTTGAGGTCTCCTATTTTACCTGCATTGCGATACCATTGCACCCGCCCCCAGATCGAATTGACCACCACGTCGAGCAGACCGTCGTGATCCCAATCAGCCACTGACAAGGTCGTGTAGCCCCATTTTGCCTCGGCCGGCCCTTGGATCGATCCATTTTCTCCGGCCATAATGCGGAGTGGCTCATCCCCTATTTCTAAATACTTGATGTCAGACCATTGGGGAGGATTTCCACCATTCATATTTTCCAGAAAGCCGATGTACCCAGCAGTATTGCCACAAATCAGATCTTCGTCTCCGTCCTGATCCCAATCCACACTGTAGGGCGTAACCAGGGCACCAAACTTTACCTCGTGCGCTTGCTGCTTGATGTAATGAGGTGACTTAAAAAATGGCATGCCATCCCAAACCTCTCCAGTGTTTTCCAAAAATGCTACCCGGCCATCTTCATCACCTATGATCAGATCGATGTCGCTATCACCATCCCAATCTACCGCCACGGGGATGATCATCTCTAAATCCATCTTTACCAACCCATTGTCATTTTCCAAAAATCGGCCCGCACTAAAGAGCGGTTCCGCACGGCTACCGACGTTCTCAAACCAGCTCAAGCGGTCGAGAAATTCTCCACAAATCAGATCGAGATCGCCGTCTCCATCAAAGTCGGCCATATTGGGTGATGGTGCACCATACACATCAATGTCCTTTCCAGCTGCTTGCATTTTTCCTTCGAGGGTATATTCATCCTCATCGTTTATCAAGAGATAAACATAGCCATGCAAGGGTCCATTGGTCCAATGTCCCTTATCATCAAAGGCATTGTCCCAACCGTATTCTGCCCAGTCATCAATACCTACAAGCAGGTCTTGATCGCCATCTCCCTCGTAGTCCACATATTTCCACTGACTAAAACGGTTTTTATCATGATTGCTTTCCAGCTCTTCATGAGCAAAGATCGTCTTGGGATTTGAGAGCAGATCGCTTCTAAAATTGATGTATTCTACACCCGGGCCTAGCACTCTTGGCTCGCCATCGACGTACGAGACTTGCAGATTTTTAGAGGCTGGAGCCAGCCAGCTGGACGCAGCAAATTCAGCACCGTCGCCCTCATCAAGGTGATCAAAAAGATGCAGCCCATTGCTGGGTACATCTGGACAGGCTACCACTAAATCGAGATCTCCGTCCTGATCAAAATCCATGGGCAAGGGCCAGGCCCACAGTCCGACGCCAAGGTCTACCGCGAGGTCTTCTTGCTGATAAGTGAGCTTTACAAACTCGTCTTTGGGATTTTCCTGCGCTCGAGTGGCAACAGAAAAAACGGATACCATAAGGAATAGGAATAGGATTCTGGTGTTGATGGACTGGCTCATATGCATTGATCTATTGGACATATCATTTCCTTGTTGGCAGCATAAGATAAATGAAATCAAACAAGGTCTCCTTTGGCCAGCCATGGCGATAGAGTCAGTTCAGAATCACTTTGATTCTTCTGCAGCTTATGCTGTCAGTTCACTAAAAGCACACTAAATAATTTGGCGGAGATCATTACTTTTGCAATCCCAGAAACTAGATAGGGCCTTAGCTCAGTTGGCGCCGACGCACAGCGTCGTGCGTCCTCGAAATACTTCGCAAATTGAAAATTTGCGGTATTTCGGGACTAGAGCGTTTTACTGGCAGTCGCTCTTCTTCATCTGAAAACTAATATTTTTCTTCA
>CAJQNM010000430.1 GCA_905479665.1 uncultured Saprospiraceae bacterium | reverse complement strand
GTTGCTGCTGTCGAATCCATCTATGATCGAGTCTATGCTGCAGGGAGTCCGATCGAATATTTCTTTTTAGACGAGCACTACAACAAACAGTATGCCTCAGAACGACTTTTTGGTCAGGTTTTCAGCCTTTTTTCTGGGTTGGCGATCTTCATTTCTTGCCTGGGGTTGTTGGCATTGATTGCATTTGTCGTAGAGCGAAAAAAACGAGAAATAGGGATTCGCAAAGTACTAGGCTCGTCCGTGACTGGGATCGTGAGCCTGCTCAGCAAAGACTTTCTGGTGCTCGTGGTGATCGCCTCCATCATTGCTACTCCCCTGGTTTGGCATTTCATGAACGGCTGGCTGGAGGGATTTGCCTTTCGTATCGAGATGCAATGGTGGATTTTTGGCGCTGCAATTGTAGCGGCATTGATTGTGACCATGGTCACTGTGGGGTACCAGAGTTTGAAAGCGGCGACAACCAATCCTGTAGATTCTTTACGCGGTGGGTAAGCACTTTCTTTACAGAGCGGCTACTGTCCATTTATGGAAAGGGAGATTGTCCATTTTCGGGCACTATTCCAAATATGTGAATTATTTACATGCATAATATGCAGATAAATAAGCATGTAGTATTTTGGCACATCTCTTTCAGTATTTTGACTGAAATGATGTCATTTCGAAACAAAAGCGTACATGGATAAAAAGATTGAAAAGAAGGGTATCGGCTGGCCAAAATTGCTCCTGATTGCTGTTGCCGTTGCTGCTGCCGGTTATTTTCTATGGACACTCTACCAGTCTTCGGGCACCTCGCGACTGAACGTGGTACAAGAGCGGCTACTGCTCGACACGGTGCACAGTGGGGTGTTTCAGGAATACATTCCTGTGACCGGCGTGGTCCAACCCATCAAGACTGTATTTATTGATGCAGTCGTGGGAGGTAAGGTTGAAGAACGACCGATTGAAGATGGAGCGACGGTGAAGAAGGGACAAATAATTCTCAAACTTTCCAATCCAGATCTGCTACTCAATTTTCTCAACCAGGAGGCCAATATTATCTCGCAGATCAATCAGATACAGAACACGACGCTGCTTATGGAGCGACAGAATTTGAGCTTGCAAGAGCAGTCGCTCGATGCGCAGTTCCAGATTGATCTTATTTCTAAGCGACTGGAGCGCAATAAGCAACTTTATGAAAAGAAAGTCATCTCTAAAGTAGAATTGGAAGAGATGCAAGATGAATTTGAAAATTTAGTACGTCGTCAAGATCTATTTAGGCGTACGATCGAGAAGGATAGTGTCTACATTGTACAGCAACAAAACCAAATGCAACTCTCGGTAGACCAGATGAAGCGTAGCTTGGGCATCACACAGCAAAGCTTAGATAATTTGTTCGTGCGCGCCCCAATCGATGGTCAAATATCCGGACTTACCCTTGAGATTGGTGAGTTGGTGCAGGAGGGAGAAAACATCGGGTCGATGGATAATTTGGACAATTTTAAATTGCAGGTACGGGTCGATCAATTTTATATCTCACGTGTATTCCTGAACCAGGAAGGTTCCTTTGATTTTGCCGGAAAAACCTACTTCTTACAGATCAAAAAAATATATCCTCAGGTCACTAATGGCGCTTTCCTAGTGGATATGATCTTTAGCGACGAATCACCGGCGGGCATCAAGCGAGGCCAGTCTGTTTCCGTAAAACTCGAACTGAGCGCCGAAGAAGAGGGACAACTATTGGCCAAAGGTGGTTTTTATCAAACGACAGGTGGCAATTGGGCCTATGTCATTGATGAAAGTACTGGTAACGCTACGAAGCGTAACATTCGTCTCGGAAGGCAAAATCCCAACTATTTCTTAATCGAAGAGGGACTCAATGATGGTGATATAGTCATCGTCTCGAGCTATGAGAACTTTGGAGAAAAAGATGAATTGGTCTTAAATTAAATTAAAGAGAACGTCTAACAACTCTATTTGGAATGATAGCGCAGGAATTTTTATCAGATATAAGACACCAAAAACGGAGCTTAGCAGGGCTACGTGAGTATTTTGGTAACGAAGTAGCTGGAAAAAAGAACAAGTTAGCAACCAAAGTAGGGTTTTTAGAAGCTCCCTAAACAACAGTCAAGCACCAAATAATAATAATCGGAAAAAATTAATCAATGATACGAACAGAAAAACTCAGCAAGGTCTACCGTACGGACGAGGTTGAGACGACCGCTTTAAATAATGTCGAAATCAACATTAAGGAAGGCGAATTTGTGAGTGTAATGGGTCCTTCAGGTTGTGGGAAATCGACCTTGCTCAACATTTTGGGTATGATAGACAGCCCCACCACTGGTGATTATTACTTTAATGAACAAGAAGTGGGACACCTCTCTGAGCGAGGTCGCTCAAACGTACGTAAGCATAATTTAGGCTTTGTATTTCAAAGCTTTAACCTGATTGATGAACTCACGGTTTTTGAAAACGTAGAATTGCCCATGCTCTACACCAAAGTACCCAGCGCCGAGCGTAAGATCCGTGTAGAAGAATTACTTGAAGGAATGAATATTATGCATCGTCGCAATCACTTTCCCCAGCAACTATCTGGAGGTCAGCAGCAACGAGTAGCGGTGGCCCGAGCTGTGGTAAATAAACCCAAATTAATTCTTGCGGATGAGCCTACCGGAAATCTTGATTCTGCCAATGGAGATGAGGTTATGAAGACGCTCGCAGATCTCAATGGTACGGGTACCACGATCCTGATGGTGACGCACTCTCAGTATTGTGCTGAATTCGGAAATCGAATTATCCGCATGTTGGATGGACAAGTGGTCACGGAGAATATTGTGAAGCAGTATCTCTAGCAGCAAAGCTGCAAGCTGCGCGAGGAAAAGAGGAAAGCTCAACACTTCAATTCGCTTGCGCGAATTTTGTGTTTCGCGAGGAAAGGGAGGAAAGAGTCAGTGCCCTCATTCCAAGGCTGTTTAGCCCCTTGCAGGTGAGAGAGGAGAGGAAAAGAGGAAAGCTCAACACTTCAATTCGCTTGCGCGAATTTTGTGTTTCGCGAGGAAAAGGAGGAAAGTGCCATTGCCCTCATTCCAAGGCGGCTTTAGCCCCATGCAGGTGAGTGAGGAGAGGAAGAGAGGAAAACTCAACACTT
>CAJQNM010000429.1 GCA_905479665.1 uncultured Saprospiraceae bacterium | reverse complement strand
CCATTTTGCTTTGCGATTTGTTTCACCTTAACCAATGAGATCTGATCAGGATTGTAGTGTATGCAGATCTCGAGCGGATCACTCTCACGTAGATGCACCTTTGCAATACCTTTCTCCTTGCCAAGCAAGACCATAATCCTTTTCAAGCAGAGATCTCTTTCGTCGGTCAGCTGGGGCAAGATCACTGGAAGTTCGATGCGCACTTTTTTCATAAAAAACAGGTTGATTCAGGTTTTATGGTTTCCTGTTTAAAAGCCAGTACATCAAAGATGGACATGTGAGGTTAGCAATTTAAAGTATTGCAAGGTCATTTCCAAGAGTCGAATATCGAATAGAGCGGTTGAACCCAATTTATGCATTAGTGTATCTGCTACAAGCCAAAATACCCGCGAACTCAAGGACGTCCTGCAATTTTCCTTCTCACTGTAAGAATGCCTACGATTGCGAGGCAAAATCACAGCGGAGCCCTTGATTTCATTGGTTTTTTGACTTTCGCGATGAAAACCCAATGCATAAATTTGGGTTTGAACCACGCATGACCACTGTCAGGTCTTTGATTGATCCTGATTCCTTGAGGCTCCACCAGATCCATTTCAAGGGGATTTGAGCCCAGCGCTAAGAATCAGTTCCGCAGATGACTTTGGTCAATTAAAGTAAGCGGAATTTGACTTAACTACCCACTAAAACTAGAAAGATGATACGACCAGATATTAGAACAAGACATGAAGGCAGTAGTGGAATTTTTACCCGAGTTATTGATCATGACCATTTCCTCGGTCGTACGCCACATGATCCAAGATGGACCGCTGCAATGGCAGTGGTGAACGAACGAAATAGTGCATCCGATTATTTTTTGGATTATGCCATGCCTGGATTTTCGAAAGAGGATATTTCGATTACGATCGAAGGTGACATTTTAATGGTATCGGCGATCAGAAAACAGCAAAGTGATGTTGGTGCTAGCAAAAAATACATATTAAGAGAGTTCAATACAGATTTGCTGCAACGGAAATTTAAACTCGCTTCTGGTGTAATGGATCATGAGATAACTGCCTCTCACAAGAATGGTATTCTGACTCTTGGTTTTCATGGCCTCGGTAAATTAAGTACTGCAGAGGCTAGGACGGTAGCCATTACCTAGCAGCAGCGTGTCTGGAGGCGGTAAGCCCGTATGTTTTATCACACACACACACACACTCACACATCGTAAGTTCTCAATTTTTTCACGATATCAAAACAACGTGTAAATGAAGACCGTGCAACAAAAAGCGTATTTATTGATCTTGATCGCGATTACTATTTACGGTTGTGACATTCATGTTTTCTTTTCAGAAAGCGTGCCTCCCGAAGTACCAACTCTATCTGAAATACCGATGGAGTACAGGGGGCAGTATTCCGGAGATCATGCAAATGATAAGTTCTACATTGAGGCCAAATTAATTTACCATAAATCGAGTAGTTACGTAAAGAGGAGTGTAGAAAACCTGATAGCTGATCAAGAGTGCCGCATAGAGGTGGGTGAGATCTCAGTCGTTGACAGCGATTGCTATCCTTTGGCAATCGGCAATGGAGATTCCATTGGTATTCACTTTTACGAAATCGACACCCTCTTTGATTTCATTCGTGGGGACGTGGCCAAAATGCATGAGGGTCGCCTATTTCTGAATTATCCCAATCAATTTGGAGAATTTATTACCCTTGTCCTGGAGCCGGACAGTGCCAGCACACTTATGTGCTACTTCCTGGAAATACCTGACGAAGAGGAAGAAATCAAGAAGCTGACGTCTCACTACGAGATCTTATCCAATCGTGAAAAACATAAGGTATTTATTCTGACCCCAACTCTGCAAGAATTTGATCGTATGCTGCAACCCAGATATCTGGATAGACGTGATTCACTTATTGCCACACTACACAAAAATCAAGTATCATGGATGGAAAGATAAAGGATTATATGACGACAAACGTTTTTACCGCACACCCGGAGTCCACACTTAGTGAAGCATGTGCATTTTTCCGTGAGATGGGTATTCATCACCTTCCCGTGGTTGATCACTCGGGTCAAATATTGGGCATGTTGAGTGCCAACGATGTACTGTTCACATACATGGAATGGACTGATCGTCGGAGACTCTCTGATAATGAATTTGATCATGAAGCCCAGGTGAATCAAGTTATGACCAAGGGCGAAATATATGTATTGACAGGTGAAGACGATCTCAATCAGGCTCTTATTCTCTTTTGTGAATTTGATATTCATGCCATTCCGATTGTAGAAAAATCCCAACTCATAGGCATTCTTACGAGCAATGATATTTTAAGAATTATGAGGGAGCGTATTAATGCAAAACATCCGATGGAGTGATGAAGCACATTTCGATACGGAGCCGAATTGGTCTGCTAGGATAGAACATGGAATAATTAATTAACCTTTTAAAACATTAAAAAATGGCACTAGTAAAATGGAATGATCGCTTGGCCATGCCAGCTATGTCTTCACTCTTTAACAGTTTTTTCGACGACGATCGAAATTGGTCGTTGACTCCTTCCGTCTTGCAGTCTCCTTCAGTGAATGTAGCGGAGACGGAAGATGCCTATACTCTGGAAGTTGCTGCCCCCGGAAAAGCAAAAGACGATTTTGAGATTAGCATAAGTAATGGTCTGCTGAGCATTCGTTCGGAAACGGAAGAGACCAATGAGGAAAAGGAGAAGAACTATACGCGACAAGAGTATAGCTTTAATTCTTTCGAAAGGTCTTTCTCACTACCGGAGAACGCCAATGTGGAGGATGTACAGGCCAGTTACCAAGACGGAGTCTTGTCGGTAGTGATTCCCAAAAAATCTCCAGGTGAAGCGGCAGTGACTAAAATTGAAATAGCATGAGATCCGGACTTTGGAGCGGCCATCAAAACAGATGGCCGCACACTCCTCGAATGCCCAATTTTCTCTCCGAGGCGCTCTTGGGAAGTGTGCTTGGTGACGCCATGACAAAAGAGTTGGTTACTGTTGAACCAACATCAGAGATGCCGGAGATCGCAAAGATCTTTGAAACAAATAGATTCCGCCACATTCCGGTAGTGGATGATGGAAATGCAATCGTGGGCATCCTCAGCATCACGGACTATTTTCATTTGCAAGACAAATTGGCTCGAATACCTTCAGAAGGCATTACAGATCGAAATACAAGATTTTTTAATTCGTTGCACGCCTCAGATGTGATGACTAGAAACCCAATCACATTGACAATAGAAGATACGCTAGAGGATGCGATCGATATTTTTAACGGCAGCACGTTTCATGCCATCGCTGTCGTGGATGATGGCATTTGCCTCGGGATTATAACACCTCTTGACATACTAGAGTACTGCTACGAAAATTATTTACTTGAAAAAAGCGAATAGTCTAATGGAAAAGATAGTAAAACAGTTTATGAATAATACACCTAAGTGTGTCCAGATTACAGATAAAATGGATCACATCATGGCTTTGATGACTACCTCAAGGATCTCCCATCTGCCGGTCCTGGATGACCAAAATAGCTTTGCCGGTGTTGTCTCAAAGAATGATGTACTGGAAAAACTCACGTACATCATGGAGCACAATTCAGGACGAACCTATGATCCGAAAGCCCTCCAATCTTCAACAGCTCAAGAGCTCATGTCCAGAGAATGTCTCATTGTAAAACCAGAAGATTCGTTGGCTTATGCCGTCGAATTACTTCTGCAGCATGAATTTCATTGCGTGCCTGTCGTGGAAGAAGGAAAATTGGTCGGATTGCTGACCGCCTTTGATCTGCTTAAGGGGTACTACGAGACGTATGGGTAGACACAAAATCCTTCATCACAGCTGTCATCCTCAAAAAAAACCTTTTTTGGTTTAGTGTGATCACCTCTTGATCAAAATCATCAATGGCACTGATCTGTAACAGGGCAAGTGGTTGGTAGTGTAATTAATTTTGTTATAAATAAAAGCGGTAATTATGAAGCAGCAAGGCCAAAGAAGAAAGTCATGCCTAGTAAACCTAATTATTTCCACACTTTTGCTGGCTGCATGTTTTAGTCCTCTCGGTGCGCAAGAAAGTCTTTCCTTTCCTGATCTTGATATGTCACTCATTGAGCTTTGGTATGAGGCCGAGATGGGTAATACTACCTCTTGCAAAAGGAACGTCAGGGAATCTCTTGAAAAATGGAATGAGGTGGAGAAGACAATGCAAGGCTATTCCCACAACATCGAGCTGATCGATGAATTCATCATAAACGTCGACAATCTTTTTAGAGCATTGCCAGAAATCTGTGATAAAAACAACATGATTGAAATGAGTGGGTACAGCTACCATATCATGTGGGAATTTAGAATGATGCGGTATTTCCTGGGCCATGATCAGTATTCCCTGGATATTCTGTGGGATATGTATGATGAATATGAAGAAATTGTTCTGACTGTTCATGATGAGATGTTTGGTCTTTTGAGCTGGGTTGAGTTTATGGATCGAGTGGATACGTTTTCGAGCCTGTGGGATCGGTACCGCGAGACGGTTCAGGTATCTCTCGGAGTCGAATCTCAGTATGACGTTGAGTTTCGCACGGCGACCGAAAAAGTGGATGAGTGTCTATCTTATTTTCTAGCATCACTTGAGTCAGCCTACCGTACAGATTTCGAATTACCATGTGATGAGTTGGGAACGGCGGTCAAGGATCTCATACGCAAATCGTGCTACACACCACACATGGGATTGAACAGTAACCAACTTGGGAGAGTCCCATTGCGAGCCAATCACAACTAGAACAATGGATTTTCATGATGGATGATCAAGGTCATTCACGCCGATGATCTGGGTCGCAGGTCGACACGGATTTTAATATTATATTAATAAAAACATATATTATGCTTATTCACGATCAATTAAAAGTGAAGGACATTCAAGATAAATTTCATGATATTTATCCTGGTCTCATGCTAAAGATATTTAGGGTAAAACATGCACATCACAAAGGATCTTCCGGTGATGCTGTTGGCGAAAACGTTATCTTGAAAGACATTTATCCTCAGATCAAAGCTGGAAAAATTGACCTTGACCAGGAGAAAACGGTTTTAGAAGTTGAGCAAGAATTTGAACAGAGATTTGGACTGTCGGTGCAAATATATAGAAGATCGGCTGATCTTTGGCTGCAAACGATTGGTACTGACGAGTGGAGCTTGGAAACCCAAAATCGCAAGGGCCTGCATTCTCAAGAGCGAAAAGTAAAAAACGAACAAGATGGATATACTATATGAGATACTCGATCTGCCAAATCAAGAATCAAGGAAAAAATACCTTGAAAGCAAACTGGATCGATCAATGGGTCATTTTGACTTTATTAAGAGAGTCTATATCAAACTCAGTAAGACGGCTTCTGCGACGACGGTCTCCATTCGTACCAAACCGGAGCGAGGTAAAACGCTGTTTGTATCGCATAGTGATCCCAGCGAGCGCAAAGCGATTAAGGGTGCGATTGCCAAAATGATGGGTTCGATTCAAAAGTATCGAGAGAACCACTATCACAGTGTGCATAAAACAGCTAAGAGAAGTTTTGAAAAAAAAATAAATGATGCAAATCTCCATGAATCATGAAAATACTAGTGCCATTTGATTTTTCTGAGTACGCCTATCATGCGTTAGAAGTGGCAAAGAAATTTGCCTTCAAGTTCGGTGGTAGGGTGACTTTGTACCATTGCTGGACTTTGGGCGATTCTTTTATAGATTCGAACCCTGGCGATGCTCAAAAGAAGGTGATCGAAGATATGCTCTTTGATCGATTAGTGACTGAAATAGAAAAATTGGAAGCTGATGGATTTGAAGCCAACTATAAATTATCCAAGGGCAGTTTTATCGATAACATAGGAGAGCATTGTGTCAATAACACCTACGATCTTGTCATCATGGGTTCTCATGGTGCGAGTGGTAAAGAGGAGTGGATTTTGGGCTCAAAGACTCAGAAGGTACTTCGGAAAATGCATCAGAATGTACTTGTGGTGAAAGATTATACCTCCTCGATCGCTTTCAAAAAGGCTCTTTTTGCCACCGGTCTGGACAAAGATGATCAAAAGGCATTTAAATACTTTTTGAAATTTTTAGAGAAAATAGACTGTAAGGAAATCCACATATTAACGATTAATACCTCTAGCTTTTTTTCTCAACCCCGCGTGCTCGTAGAGCAATTGTTTGAGGACTTCAAGAAGATAGCTGTTGGCTTTGAAGTGGAAGTTCACTTTGTTCGTGATTTTTCTATTGATGCAGGGATACGGCAATTTACCGAAGCTAAGGAGATCGATATTATAGGGATTTCCAACCATGTAAGACACCCGATCAAACGGATTTTTCGGGGTAGTAATGTTGAAATGCTTGTAAATCACAGCTCCGTACCGGTGCTTTCTATCGACTTTGACTACTACCTCGATGAGGAAGAATAATGAAGTACTGGAATTAGTTTAATAGCGATGCTGTAACCAGTGGTCCTCGTAGAGGTACTTGATGATGTCTAGAGGGGTGACTATGCCAATCGCAAGGTCTTCTTCAGTGACCACTACGGATCGAACTTTGTTTTCTAAGAAAACTGAAATCAGATCTTCGATGCTTTTTTCAGCATCGAGTGTCACCACATCCTTGGTCATAACATTGCAAGCCAGAAGGGTCTGAAAAAAAAGCTGATTGTCCTTCGTATAATCTCGACCGGGCAGGTGGGTGAATTTATCCTGTAGCTGATAATAATCAGACTTACTGATGATGCCTTGGCAAAGTCCTTGCTCATCCACTACTGGAAGATGGTGATATTCTTCTTGTTCAAAAATTGCAGCCACTTCAGTCATGATTGTATTGGGAAGGACAGATTTGGGGTCCTTGGTCATAATAGTCCGAATCGGTTTGCTGAGAAGTTCCATTGGAAGATTTTTCAAAATGTTTAGATCACTAGTATCGTTGTGAATAGTTGATTTACAATCTCAATTTGCATCAATTCTTGAATGATTGTGCTGATTCTCGTCATTTTCTTGGCTGAGTCCAATCAGTACAGCAGAATAGGAGCAGAAATTCTGCCATTATGATCCTGGAGCTATCAATCATCAACATCTTGATCCGATATAATTAAGAGAGGCTTTCTCAGGTCATACATTGCATCTTTGGTTATGCTGGGCTGAAGAACTCGACCGAGCCAGCCTCGAGGCTGGTGCATGAGGCAAATCAAGTCTGCCGAAACCTCCTGTGCAAAGAGATGAAGGGTTTGAATGATGTTTTTTTGCAATGGCAGATACTTGCTTTCTACGGGAAAGATATCCAGCAATTCCACTATTTCTTTTTCAAAGATTGAGTTCTTTCGCTCTTTGGTTACGACTTGACTGAGGTAGATCTGTGGTTGGGAAAACGCAAGAAATTTATTGAGGAAAAGATATTTTTCGGGGTGCACTATGTGATCGTCACCGAGACCTACGACAACAGAACGCGGTGGAGTGAAGTCAATGCCATCTGGTATGATAAGAACAGGTACAGTTGAAAATCGTGCTATGTAGTCTGCAACACTTCCAAACGTGATCTCTTTGACCGCGTTTAGGCCCGTCGATCCCATCACAATGAGGTCCGCCTCAGTCTCTTTGGCTCGCTCGGGCGTAAAGGATTTGGGGTTTGCCTGAAATAAAGTAGTGGTTATTGCATCGTTATTGTTTTCCGGATCAAGCATGGTTTTGACCATCTGCAAATCATGTATAGCTCGTTCTTTGAGGTTGGTTTCTGATTTTGCAAACATTGGGGAGCGTCTCGTGGCCTCTAGACAATGCATCACTTCTACGGAGACATTGGCCGCCGTCTCCGAGTATTTTTTAAGCCACTGGAGAGAGTTGTACGATGATGTTGAGAAATCTGTAGGCGCTAATATCTTCATTGAGTTTGCTTTTACTTTTAAAAATACAGATACTGCTCAGGAGTGAGCTTTTAATACTATATTTTTGCGTCGTGAACCTGTCATGGTTCTTCAGTGTAAGTTATACCTTCCCTCAGTTGCAGTTGGTGATTTACATCATGCTGCGCTATGATCTTATTCAGGAAGACAATACAGAAAATGCATTTAAAACGAGAGGGCAAAAAACGATTCCAAAATGAGCAAATTCTTTAAGAGAGTCATTCGGTTTAAACTCCTGGCTCTATTTATGTTTCAGTTCTCAGGAGGAGATGCGTTTGGCTTTCAAGATCAAGCTGGAGTAGGAACCGAACCATTAGGGTTTACTACTGTCGTCGAAGGTTATGACTGGGGAGCGGCAGTGAGTAAAATCATTTTGAGTTTTGGTGAAGTGCAAACCAGGGCTGAGGCGAGTGATTTCGCAGTGACCGTGCAGCGAGGCACGCATTGTGCGCAATTGAAAGCAGAGGAGGCCTTTGGTGCCAGGCAAGTGATTCGTGCTTATGTATCAGGACCGAAGGGTCAACACAAATCAGAAGGTCGACACATTACCTTGATTTTGTCGGTCGGGCCACATCTACCGTTGTCCTCGCCCATGAGTTATTTTGGCAAGGGACCTTGCACTGGCAATGAGTGGCTTGAATATGATCTGACCGTATTGCATAAATCTACGGGGATGATCTGGCAAGATGAAATCGGACGTATCATGCCGCTGGTCGATGAGTTTGACTTGACTGGAGAATATAAGTCTAGTGATGATCTCACGATGTCTTATGCATCTTTCCAGCCGGAAGGGACAGGTCAAAAACAGCCGCTCATCATATGGTTGCATGGTGGAGGCGAGGGAGGGTTCGACCCTTCTATCGCACTAATGGCCAATCGGGCAGCAAACTATGCCTCCCCGATGATCCAGAAGTATTTTGGAGGGGCTTTTGTCCTGGTGCCCCAGTGCCCTGGTGCTTGGATGCATAATACAGAAGGAATCAGTACGAGAGGGCGTGATGATGATATCTATCATGAGGATCTCATGGCCCTCATCAAATATTTTGTCCAAAATAATCCGGATATAGACAAGGATCGGATCTATGTAGGAGGTTGCTCCAACGGAGGGTACATGAGCCTAAAATTGATTTTGCAAGACCCTGATTATTTTGCGGCTGCCTTTATTAGCGCACTGGCTTATCATTCAGAGTACATTTCGGACGAGCAAATCGCGGCGATCAAAGAAGTGCCGATATGGTTCATTCATGCCAAAGATGATCCCGTCACAATTGCTGAAAAGACGGTTGTACCTATCTACAATCGACTTATAGAGGCAGATGCATCCGATGTGCATTTTTCATTTTATAACCATGTGATCGACCTGACGGGGCAGTATGGTGGCCCAGACTTTCACTACCTCGGACACTTCTCCTGGATTTATTCGCATGTCAATCATTGTACTCTAGAGTACGATGGTTCTCAAGTACTGGAAGATGGTAGACCAGTGACACTGATGAGTTGGATGGCGAGTAAGCGGATTAATTAAATTAGTTAATTATGAATTGCTGTGTTGGTCATGTAATTCGCCTTTTCTTTTTTCTTTTCTTATTGCATTCCGCCATTGATGCTCAAATCGAAGATCAAAATGCCTTGCAAAAGAATGTTCTGTCACTCAGTATCTTAGGCACATCCTCCTATGGAGGCATAACGTATGAGAGGATTGTGTCACAACGTGCTAGTTTGGAGATGGGAATTGGTCTGATTGGATTTGGCTTGGGAGCTACATATTATCCATTCGGCGAAATTAGAATAGGAAAGCTCAATCCTTTTTTAGGTATGAAATATTCGAGGTATACGATGATCCATGGTGATTTAAGATTTGTGATTTACAGCCCTTTTGGGCTCATATATGTATCTCGGTTCGGACTAAATTTTGCTGTTGATGTTGGGCCGGCCTTTTTCCGTAATATCTCATATGGTGGTAGAGATCTCTTGGCTTCTGTAAATACCTATCCCTTTTCGAATTGGGGTGTTTGGGGGAATTTCAAGATCGGATTTCGATTTTAGTTATTTACCCACCTTAACTCAGAACTTAATTTTTGGAGTGCGAAGACATTTTCGCACAATTCAGCACCTGCGAACCTCGAAATTGAGGATGGCAATAGGGTGTTGGTTGGATTGGCAGAAAGAGACAACCCAAAGGTCCGGATCCAATCCGGACTGGGGATAAATTGGGCTGCCGATGACTGGACCCAGCAATTGATGAGTCGATCCTGATCATATTTTTTCCCAATTCTTCCTCACAATCCATGATTATTTTGAGGTTATAATTGGGTGTCCATTGTTGTTCCTCACAAATCTGCAGTACAGTCAAAAACGCACTTATCGGTCCTTTTGCATCTGAAGCCGAGCGCAACAATTCTCCATTCCGGTTCGATTTCATCATCTAAAAGGTTCAATGGTGCTTCCTCCCAGCTCTGATCTGAAGGCTTTTTTAGGACAGGTACGAAGGGATCATCCTGCACCCACTTCGTTGGGTCTACCGGCCATCGACCTGCAAATAAATCAGGACGGTTTTGGTTGCATTTTCAGCAGCACGACTGGCGAGGATCAGATGTATGCCTACAGTAGGTAAAAGCTCCACATCAAATTGCAGCGTTTCAAATTTTGGGTCCGGATCCAATCCGGACAGGAGATATGAATGTGCCTCCAAGACTGTCTGCCCGAGCTCAAAAAATAGAAAGTGC
>CAJQNM010000428.1 GCA_905479665.1 uncultured Saprospiraceae bacterium | reverse complement strand
TCTTGAGCCGCTCGACCATAGGGAGCCAGTTCGGGATTTGCAATAGCAATGTGACGGGCCACTCTGAGCTGATCTAAGCCATCTCCACGCATGTCCTTCATACTCCACAACACCAGTTTTCCAGTGCAGTAGTGTACAACATCACCTTGCGTTTTCCCAGCTAATACAAGTTGCTCAGGATAATAGAGATCTGCAGAGAGCATCAAATCGTATGGGGCACCCTGATTAATCTGAGCTGTCAATTTTCCCGAAGATGCAACGATAACCTCAACGGAGTTTCCGGTCGTTTTCTCATATTCTTCCACTAGGGCCTCCACAAGGAAACGAGTACTTGAAGCAGCGGCAATACGTAGAGGGCCTTCGGCAGATTTGCACGCAAAGTGCAGTGGCAATATCAACAGCAACATTGCAACAATACCCCCTGGCCTGGTCATTCTTTCAGATGTTCTAACGCAATTTTAGTCGACGGCCCAGATAGTTAGCATACGTTTCCAATAAATAGAACTCTTGCGAGATAATTCTCTTGTTATTTTACGATTAGAATTTCGGAGATATCCCGGACCGCTCAATCATCGGAGCACCAGTTTTCAATATCTCTTCTTCTAAATTGGGAATCATCTCATCCATCAATACCGCAAGTTTAGTTTTTGCCTTTTCAAATTGCCGCTTGCCCATGGCCAGACTCTTCTTATGCAAATCCGTTGGACCATAGGTTGTAGACATACCCCGATATGCCACACCCAGCCGGGTGGATATCGTAGGACTTGATCGTTCACCGATTTCAGCTTTGGCCGGGCTGCCTTCCATTTCCTTTTGCAAACCCAACACTTCGTGCTTAAGCTTGTATAGCTTTTCATCGAGCTGACCTGGTTCTGCGCCAGACCGAGCAAGTGCAGTTTCTAGGGCTGCAACCTGTTTGTCGGCATTGGCAAGAGCCACGGAGGCGGCTGATACTTGCATTTGCAGATCTGTGAGCTCCTGGCGATATGCTGCCAACTCAGCTGGAGTAGCTCTGGGCAACGCCCCTTCGTACAAGGGGACCACCTCAAAACTTTGACTTTCCGATAAAGGTGACACCACTCCATCCACCATCTTAGCCATGGATACGCTGTAGCTTCCTGGTGCGGCCATCATTCCTCCTCCACGTCTACCTCCTCGTGTGCCAGAGGGCTCCAGCCGTACCGTGCTCATCCGGGGATAACGAAAATCCCAAGCCACTCGATGAAATCCTTTTTTTGCGGGGGCTTCCAGCTTACGTACCACCTTACCCTCTGCGTCTTTGATCGTCAAAAGAATTTTGGCTTTCTCCTGAGCCTTTTCTGCATCAATTGCATCCCAGCCCGGAAAGGGTATATTTTGATTGGACTTAGCGAGATCTTTTTCCTTCTTCTTGCGATCCGCACTCAACATCGTGCTCCCTTCACTGAGATGATACGTGAAGACTGCTCCAAATGGAGGGTTTTCAGCGGCATACTGAGCGGCCCCAGGAGAGCTCCCAGGTGATTTGGGATTATACCAATCCGCGTCTTGCACCGGAAAAAGAGTGGCTTCTTGAGCCAACTGATCTGCGTTGACGCTCCGTAAAACACTGATGTCATCTAGGACATAAAATCCGCGACCAAATGAGGCCCCGACCAGATCGTCCTCTCTACGCTGAATGGTGATATCCCGAAAAGGAATGGTTGGTACACCACCGGTTATTTTTGTCCATTCTCCTCCAGCATTCTTCGTAAAATAGATGCCAAATTCGGTCGCTGCAAAGAGCAGATTGGCATCAATATGATCTTGTACCGTACGCCACATCAGCAGCTTTTCCGGTAGATTTCCAGTCATTGATTGCCATGTTTCACCCTTATTGTTACTCTTTAGGATGTAGGGTTTATAGTCCCCCTCTTTGTGATTGTCCAGGCAAACATAGACTGTGCTTGCATCATGCAAGTCGGCCCGTATATCATTGACAAAGGCATTGGCCGGTACTCCGGGCATGCTGCCCACCTCGATTTTGCGCCAGTTGGAACCTCCATCTTCCGTGACTTGAATGATACCGTCATCCGTCCCGGCATACACCAGCCCTTCCTGCAAGGGCGATTCCGACAAGGAGGAAATGGTATTAAAATTTGACATCGCTCCCACATCCCAAGGCGAATCCCAGCTCTGTTGGCGCCCCATAATCGGCAGCGTGATTCGCTCCTGATTTTTCGTCAGATCCTCTGAGATAGCGGTCCAACTATCGCCTCGATCTTCAGATCGCCAGACACGTTGTGAAGCAAAATAAAGACGTGCAGGATCATGCGGACTGACCACGATGGGAGCATCCCAATTGTAGCGTTCGTAGTCTCCATCTTCATCCGCTATGGGCTGGATAAACACAGGCTCTCCGGTGATGCGATCGATACGGTGCAGCCCACCTTGTTGAGTTTCGGCATACAAGATATTGGGGTTGCCGGGTTCGGTGGCAGACTGATGCCCATCAGCAAAAAGCGTCTTGTACCAATCTCCATTACGAATGCCGTGACGATTGTCCGTTTGCGAAGGACCACCGTGCGAGCCATTGTCTTGAGTACCACCAAAAACATGGTAGAACGGCTCCGCATCATCGACTGCTACCTTATAATATTGAGTGAGCGGAAGATTATCAATAAACCTCCAATTACTGGCTAAGTCAAAACTCTCATAAATTCCTGCATCAGTGCCCACCAAGAGATAATCGGGATCGTCGGGCCGAAAAGCAATAGCGTGATTGTCAGAGTGCTTATCTTCTTCAGCCAGGCGACGGAAATTCTTACCCCCATCGTCCGACACTTGAATGCGTACATCCATCAGATAGAGACGGTCAAATGCATGTGGACTTGCGTAAAGCTCTTGATAGTAATGTGGGCCCGTTGCGCCAGAGACTGCATCAGACATCTTCTGCCATGATGCGCCTCGATTCGCGGAGCGAAAAACGCCTCCTTTCTTGCGATCCAACTCGATGGCTGCATAGAGCACGTCTGGATTTTGTGGCGAGATTGCCAGGCCAATTTTTCCTTTATTCCCTTTGGGTACTCCATTGGTCAACTCCACCCAAGTCTGGCCACCATCGCGGCTTTTATGCAAACCTGATTTTGGGCCTCCACCCATGTAGGCTGCAATCGTACGGTGTCTCTGCCAGGTAGCGGCATAGACCACATCCGGGTCACGAGGGTCTACTACGATGTCCGTGACACCCATCCACTCGTCATCACCGAGTGTACGCTCCCAGCTTGTGCCCCCGTCAGATGATCGGTAAAAACCCCGTTCTCCTCCCGAACTCCACAGCGGTCCTTGCACGGCCACCATTAGTACTTGTGAATTTTTCGGATGGACAATAATTTTTGAAATATGCTCAGATTTTTCCAATCCCATATTCTTCCAGGTCTTCCCATCGTCCGTGCTCCGATAAATTCCATCACCAAAACCTACGTGGCGCCCACCGACATTCTCACCCGTGCCCACCCAGACTGTACTGGGGTTATTGGGATCAATCGTGATGCATCCGGTCGAATAGACAGGCTGTTCATCAAAAAGTGGAGTCCAGGTCACAGCCGCATTGGTGGTTTTCCAAACTCCTCCAGACCCGACAGCTACGTACCAAACATTATCGTCATTGGGATGGATCGCAATATCTGCGATACGTCCCGAGCAAAAGGCAGGGCCGATATTTCGCATTTCTAATCCAGCAAAATTGGCATCATCGAAAGGCGACTTCTCTTTTTCATCTTGAGCCGGTAGGTTGCAGACTAAAAATAGTGCCGCTATAAACATGCAGAGCTTATTCATCAGTATTTCATTTATGAATTCAGGAAAGTATTAAGATTGACCGCCGCTTAAGTTAGGCAGAATCCTGAAAAGGGCCAAGCGAGCTTTTAAGAGGTGACCTCCTTGGTCGATTCAGCACAAGACTTTCAAGATTTTAGCTTGTCTATTTCTTTGCCGACTTCCTCCGCTTCACCCATTTTGCGAGCGTAGGCTTTAATGTCTCCGCTGCGCTGGATGTTCATCGCCTCTTTCAGCAGAGCGGCATGTTTCTTCTCCAGTTTAGCAATCGGATCTTTTTTGAAAAAACGTAGCATGAGAAAATAACAGCTCGATCAGCCGAATGTTGAAAGATGTGGAAAGACCAAGGACAATTTCACATCTTTAAACCCAATTTATGCATTGGGTTTTCGTCGCGAAAGTCAAAAAACCAATGAAATCAAGGGCTCCACTGTGGTTTTGCCTCGCAATCGTAGGCATTCTTACGGTGAGAAGGAAAATAGCAGGACGTCCTTGAGTTCGAGGGTATTTTGGCTTGTAGTAGATAATCTAATGCATAAATTGGGATAATGGACCCTATCGCTCAATACGCCAGCGCATTCACCTCCTTGCCCTCGAGCAGAGACTCACCCATCAGAAACTCATCGACCGCACGAGCAGCTTCGCGACCTTCGGAGATGGCCCAGACGACTAGACTTTGACCTCGACGCATATCTCCAGCTGCAAAGACCTTGTCGCGAGATGTTTGATAATTTTCTGCCTGCACATTTCCTCGAGCATCGTACTCAACGCCAAGCGCATTGAGCAGACCTTCTTGCTGTGGGTGCAAATAACCGACCGCAAGGAGCACAAGTTCACACGGTATTTCGCGCTCACTGCCATCGATCTCACTGAAGCTATACTTGCCGCTGGACAAATCTTTGGTCCATTCGATATCGACCATCTTTACAGCCCGCAGGTTGCCTTGCTCATCGCCCAAGAATTCTTTGGTGAGTACAGCCCAAGTACGCTCACAGCCTTCTTCATGAGATGAAGATGTGCGCAATTGCATGGGCCACAGCGGCCAAGGAGTCTCAGCAGCCCGCTCATCCGGTGGCTTACTCAGCAGTTCGACCTGTGTTACGGATTTGGCTCCGTGTCGATTCGAAGTCCCTACACAATCAGATCCGGTATCTCCACCACCAATCACCAGCACATTTTTTCCAGTAGCCATCAATACCTCTTCTTCGGGTATTTTATCACCGGCCACTCGCTTGTTGTTTTGTTCCAAGAAATGCATTGCGTAATAGACACCACTCAGTTCGCGGCCCGGGATATTAAGGTCGCGAGGTATGGTTGAGCCTCCGGAAAGCACCACGGCATCAAATTTTTTGTCTAGTTCAGCAGCCGTTATATCCACGCCCACATTGGTGTTAGGTGAGAAACGGATGCCCTCAGCCTCTAAGACCTCGAGGCGCCGATCGATCACCCACTTTTCCAATTTGAAATCAGGGATTCCATAGCGCAAAAGTCCTCCGATGCGGGTATTGCGTTCGAAAACGGTGACAGTATGCCCCGCCTTATTCAGCTGTGCCGCGGCGGCTAGACCTGCTGGACCACTTCCTACGACCGCTATTTTCTTGCCAGAGCGCATAGCAGGTGGATTGGGCTGAATGAGTCCACGTTCGAATGCGGTTTCTGCAATACTTTTTTCGATGTGCTCAATGGCGACGGCGGGTTGATTTATTCCCAAGACGCAGGCCGTTTCACAAGGTGCAGGACAGATGCGGCCCGTGAATTCCGGAAAATTATTGGTCGAGCTTAAAATGTGAAAAGCCTTGCCCCAATCTTCATGATAAACAGCCTCATTAAAATCCGGTATGATATTTCCCAGAGGACAACCATTGTGACAAAAGGGCACTCCGCAATCCATGCATCGACTCGCCTGAGTAACGGTCTTTTCTTGATCGAAAGGCAAATAAATCTCCTGATAATCGTTGATGCGTTCCTGCGGATCTCTTGAATCAGGAAGCTCTCTCGTATGTTTTAAAAATCCTTTTGGATCACCCATTTTATTTCAATTTTTAGCCCGCTGCGACCTTGAGTTGTACTTCTTTACGTTCTCTTTCCATCAGCACTGCCTTGTAGTCACTCGGCATGACCTTGGTAAAGTGCTTCTTGTAGCTGACCCAGTTTTCAAGTATTTCTAGGGCATGCTTGCTACTGGTATACTGATAATGTTTCCGCAGCAGGACTCGAATTTCGTCTAGGTCCTTGACTCCGGGCTCTTCGAGCTCGACCATCTCCATATTGCAAGATTGCTCAAAGGACTTATTGGCATCGAGTATATAAGCGATCCCACCACTCATGCCAGCTGCAAAGTTCCGACCATATGAACCAATGTTGACGATGATGCCGCCGGTCATGTACTCACAACCATGATCACCCACGCCTTCTACGACACCCTTCACGCCTGAGTTACGCACTGCAAATCGCTCGCCCGCCATGCCGTGGATGAAGGCCTCACCAGCAGTGGCACCATAGAGCGCGACGTTGCCAATTATAATGTTGTCTTGAGGCTCAAAAGTAGCTTCCCTGTCTGGCGTGACGATCAAGCGACCGCCGGAAAGACCCTTGCCAAAGTAATCGTTTGACTCTCCCTCTAGCGTAAATTCAAGTCCTGGAGCGACAAAGGCCCCAAAGCTCTGGCCTGCAGAACCTCTAAAACGGAACTGAATCGTGCCATCTGGCAGGCCAATGTCCTTGTATTTTTTTGATACTTCATTTGAGAGCATCGCACCTACTGCACGATCCGTATTGCTGATCTCAAATACACCCGTCATCGGTTTCCCTTCTGCCAGGGTGTGCTTGGCATGGGCGATAAGTTTGCGATCCAGTACTCGCTCGATGTTGTGATCTTGCGCTACTTGTTTGTATTGTCCAACAGACTCGTCGGCTGGCTCTTTGTAGAGAATTGGGCTGAGATCGAGCTCACTGTACTTCCAGTGCTCAATGTTCTTTTTCATCTTGAGAAGCTCCACTTTTCCTACCATTTCATTGACTGTGCGAAAACCCAGCTGGGCCATAATCTCACGCAGCTCCTGAGAGAGGAAGGTGAAGAAGCTGATCACGTGTTCGACTTTGCCGGCATAGCGTTTACGCAGATCTGGGTCTTGTGTAGCGACACCGACCGGACACGTGTTGAGGTGGCATTTGCGCATCATAATACAACCGCTGACGACGAGTGCTGCCGTCGCCACACCCCATTCTTCTGCACCAAGTAGCGTGGCAATCGCTAGATCACGACCGGTACGTATCTGTCCGTCTGTCTGTAGAGTAACCCGATCACGTAATTTATTCTTGATCAACGTCTGATGAGATTCTGCCAGGCCAAGCTCCCAGGGTAAACCCGCATGACGGATCGAGGTGAGGGGAGATGCTCCTGTACCTCCGTCGTGTCCGGAGATGAGTATCGCATCTGCGTGTGCTTTGGCTACACCCGAAGCAATGATGCCTACGCCGGCTTTCGATACCAACTTTACGTTGATTCGGGCTTTGCGGTTGGCATTTTTTAGATCAAAAATAAGCTGGGCTAAGTCTTCAATCGAATAGATATCGTGATGGGGAGGTGGTGAAATTAAACCTACTCCAGGAGTAGACTTACGCACGCGTGCGATCCATTCATTTACTTTATGGCCCGGTAGTTGACCGCCTTCGCCTGGCTTGGCACCTTGGGCCATTTTGATTTGCAACTCGTCAGCATTTGATAGATAGTAGCTGGTCACACCAAACCGTCCGGATGCCACTTGCTTGATCGCGGATCGCTCGGAGTCACCATTCGCCTTGCGCTCAAAACGACTGTAGTCCTCACCGCCTTCTCCACTATTGCTCTTTCCACCCATGCGATTCATCGCAATGGCTAGCGTGCTATGTGCCTCGTGCGAAATGGATCCAAAAGACATGGCTCCGGTCGCAAAGCGAGGCAGTATGTCCTCGACTGGCTCAACATCATCGATCGAAATGGGGCTCCCTTTACGAAAATCAAGCAGACCGCGCAGCGTGAGCGCTTTCTCCGTTTGATTGTTGATTAGATCTGAATACTTCTTAAATAGGTTGTAATCTCCATTGCCTGTGCTGTACTGCAGCATATGAATGGTTTTTGGGTTGAACAGATGGGCTTCCCCGCGATGCCTCCACTGATAAATCCCTCCCGTTTCCAATTCCCGATAGGGCACGTTTTTCTCCGGAAAGGCCATGTGGTGTCGGATCAAAACTTCTCGAGCGATTGAGTCAAAGTCCAGACCTTCAATGCGCGATACGGACCCCACAAAACACTTCTCGACGACCTCTCGATTGAGCCCCAGTATCTCAAAAATTTGTGATCCTTGGTAAGAGCGCAACGTGGAGACACCGATCTTTGACATGATCTTGAGCAAGCCCTTACCCACGGCTTTCGTGTAGGTCTTCAGCAGGGTATCTATCTTTTCGGTTGCTTCAAATACCTGCTTGCGTTTGAGCTCCGCAATTGTTGCAAATGCCATGTACGGGTTGATTGCATTTGCTCCGTACCCGATCAGAGTCGCAAAATGGTGCGTTTCACGGATGTCGCCAGCCTCGATGACGAGCGAGGTTTTGGTGCGCAGACCCAGCTTAATTAAGTGGTGATGAATAGCTCCCAAAGCCAATAAGGAAGGTATCGGCGCAATGAGATGATCCGTCTGGCGATCAGAAAGGATCAAGATATTGCGACCATTTCGGACCAAGTCTTCTGCGGTTGTGCAAATATGGTTTAGTGCACCACGCAGGCGCCCGGGCTGACCATCTGCACGAAAAACAATATCGATCTGACCACTCTGATAGTCAGCGTGGTTGATCATCTTGAGTCGACTTAATTCTTCGTTGCTCAGTACTGGTTGTTCCAAGTGGATAAACTTGGCTAGCTGGTCGGTAGGAGCGAGCACATTGCCGGAAGAACCAAGTCGGCTATACAAAGACATCACCAATCGCTCTCGGATCGGATCGATCGGTGGATTTGTGACTTGCGCAAAAAGCTGCTTAAAGTAATTGGCGAGATGTTGCGAATGATTTGAAAGGACGGCCAATGGGGTATCTAAGCCCATCGACCCGATGGGATCTTTCTTGTCTTTGATCATTGGTGCAATAATCACCTTTAGATCTTCGGCACTAAAACCATGCAATTGTTGCTGGCGCAAGAGGGTTTTTTCATCGTACGTGATGGTGCTACCGATTTGCTTAGGGAGATCATCGAGGGAGATTCGATTTTCTTGGATCCAGTCTTTGTACTCTCCACGACGACAGATCACTTCCTTAAGTTCTTCATCGCCAATGATGCGTTTGAGCTCCATATCAGCGATGAGCATTTTTCCGGGTTGTAATCTACCTTTCAAAATGATGGAACCCGGATCTACCGGCAGTGCTCCCGCCTCGGAAGAAACCACCAAGGTATTGTCATCTGTGAGTAAATAGCGAGAAGGTCGCAGACCATTGCGATCTAACGTTGCTCCCACCAAGATGCCATCGGTAAAGCAGATGGATGCGGGGCCATCCCATGGTTCCATCAGGCCGGCATGGTACTCGTAAAAGCTCTTTTTCTCTAGATCCATGCGCTCATCGTGCTCCCACGCTTCAGGAATCATCATCATGAGCGTGTGCGGCATGGTCCGCCCCGCCAAGACCATAAATTCGAGAATGTTGTCAAATGACCCTGAATCAGAGTGATTGGGCCCGATGATTGGCTTGAGCTTATTTTGCTCCGTTGGTGAGAAATAATCAGAGGCCAACATAGATTCCTTAGATCTCCACCAGTTGATGTTGCCCTGGATGGTATTGATCTCTCCATTGTGAGCGACGTAGCGGAAAGGTTGAGCAAGCTTCCACTTAGGAACCGTATTGGTTGAAAATCGTGAATGAATCATTGCCACTGCAGAGGTACAGTCTACGTCATGTAGATCTGGATAGTACGAGCTGACTTGTGAGGTAGTGAGCTGGCCCTTGTATACGATTGTCTTGTAGGAAAATGAGCAGAGGTAGAAGTGATCTGCTGCTTGTGGAAAGGTCGTATGGATGTTGTGTGTGGCAAATTTACGCAGCACAAAAAGACGTCGCTCCAGGGTCTTGAGATCCATCGCCTCTTTTGGTGCTACTAACCCTTGCTCGATATGTGGTTCGACGGTCACCGCCGATGCTCCTAAGCCTTCATTGTCGGTA
>CAJQNM010000427.1 GCA_905479665.1 uncultured Saprospiraceae bacterium | reverse complement strand
AACAAGCCAATAAATATCAGGATGAGCTTTATGCCGGTATTGATAGAATTTGTGAAAATACGGATATAGGAAACCCCGTAGGCCGGTTCTTCCCGGGCTATAGACGATACAAAATTAACCATCATATTCTGTTCTATACAGCCAATGATTCAGAAGTCTGCGTTGTTCGAGTCCTTCATGAACAGATGGATATCCCTGAAAGACTTTTGGACGACCTACACTAGCTGCACCTTTCCCATTTTTCTTTCAAGGTTAGGTAGATAATGCACAGGGTCTGCGTACAAGTTCAATTTCAGAATGAGAGTAGGTTGGGAAAAGATCTCCACAACCGCCTTCAAGCAAGCTTGAGGCGTTTGCTTGAGGAAGAGGGATGACCTGCGGTGATCCCGTTGAGGTGTGCCTTGCAAGCTTGTGAAAAGGTCACTACGTGCCCTTCTTTTTTCATCTCCGCAACCGCCTTCAAGCAAGCTTGAGGCGTTTGCTCCAATGAAAAAAGGTCACCTTTCGGTGACCTTTTCAAAAGCTTGCGGAGGAAGAGGGATTCGAACCCCCGGTACGCGTTAACGTACGTCGGTTTTCAAGACCGGTGCGATAAACCAGCTCTGCCATTCCTCCAATCAGGTGTTCATTCTCACAGCAAGCACCAAGTTGCGCTGAGTGTAAGAAGGGCGCAAAGATAAATGAATCGTGGAAATTCCGACTAGAGTTGGCTATTTTCTTCATATCCTGAGTACACTCTCTTCTTTTCAGATTCTCAGTCCTCTGTTCGCTACATTCGCAGAGAAAAATTTCTGGCTTATATCTTGAAAGTAGATCTGATCACAAGTGCAATAGAGGAGTTTAAGCGAGCTGCTCAGCGAGACCTCAAGTGGCTAGGTGGCTATAAGCAAGATGTACTGCTACAATATAACTCCCACTGGGACCTGACCCAACTTGATCTGGCCAGTATGTTTGAGAAGTCCCTCTATTCCGAAACAACCGGACGACTATGGGGCGGGAGCAGATACTCGGCGCGTGAATCGATGTTGGCTTTTCTTAGACTTGATTCGCACTTTGTCAGAGCGATGTTTCGCGATCTTTTTCAGGAAGAGAAAGACCTGAGCTTGCGGGTGCAGCGTTTTACGGAACATGCTGCCCTGATGGCCAAGGAGATGCACCTGCGGGAAAAGCAATGGATCGATCACCACCATGATTTGCAGATGGTCTCGCTGTACCTCGCTTTGCGATTTCCCGCGAAGTACACCCTTTTTGACTATCCCATTTTTGAGAAGAGTTTACTGCAGATGGGGAGCCGATCCGTTCCCGCTGCTTTTGAATTTGGGAAGTTTACGGTGCTGTCGCAGGCCATCTACAAAATGATGCTGAAGGATGAGGAGCTGCAATCCTTGTATCAGCAGGAGCACCCTGAGGGATGGTCTCCCAATACCATGATGGTGCACGATCTGTATGAATATATTGCGGAGAATCTGGACTAGTTGCAGCCTTGCTCCAACTTACTTCAAAGTTGATTGTTAATTTTGGCAGCTGAAAACATTTGTAACCTAATCTCCCCGAATGAAGAAGAGACAATGGATAATCTCGGGCATATTGACTTTGTTGATCCTTCTGGTGGCCACGTTCACCTTCCAGAATTTTCGTGCGCAGAAGAAATCTACCGTAGGTGAGAAGCCGAACGGCGGCGCGACCTCAAAAAGTGTCCTAACTGATACCTTCCGAGTAGCGGATATCACCAACGAGATTCGGATTGATGGTCGGCTCACGGCCTATGAAAAGATCGAAATTGCAGCTGAAGTCACTGGGCGACTGGTGGCCACGGACAAGACGATCAAGCCCGGTATTGGTTTTCGCGAAGGCGATGTATTGTTTGAGGTAGAAGGGGAAGATGCTCGTCTCAATCTCTTTGCCCAGCGCAGTACACTGCTCAATGCGCTCACGCAGATGATGCCAGATCTGAAGTTTGACTATCCGGAAGCGTTTGAGAAATGGCGTGACTACCTCGATGCCTTTGAAGTGGAGAAGCCTTTGCGTGATTTTCCCAAGGTGACGGATCAAAAGGAGAAATATTATCTCGGCTCGAGAGATGTGTACACTCAGTTTTATTCGATCAAGGCGCAGGAAGACCGTCTCAAAGACTATCGTATTTATGCACCTTTTAGCGGGGTCTTTCTCAATGTTCAAAAATATCCTGGGGCATTGGTGACACCGGGATCCCCACTAGCGTCCATTATGAACACCAGTCGGTACGAGCTGGTCGCTCCCATCAATATGAGCGATTTCGCATACGTAAAGCCTGGCCAAGTAGTGGAGCTTAGTGCCGAAGGTCTGGGCCTGAGCTGGTCAGGTCGCGTGAGTCGGATCAGCAACCAAATAGATCAGATGACCCAAAGCATACCAGTATATATCAGCGTGTCTGGACGCGGCCTACGGGATGGCATGTACCTTTCGGGAGCTTTAGATGGCAGCCCGATCACCCAAGCGGCGCAGATACCGCGCACGGCACTGGTCGATCAAGATCATGTTTTTATCCTGAGAGATTCGATCGTGCGAAAGGCTCAACTAGAAGTATTGAAAAGGGTAGAGGAGTCCGTGTATGTGCGGGGTTTGAAACCGACTGACCGAGTGGTCATCGACGGTGTGCAGGGTTTATTTGACGGGCAGAAAGCGACAGATCGAAACTAGGTTGACATGAAATCTACGATCAATTTTTTTCTCAATAATACCATTGCAGCAAACCTGCTCATGGTATTTATTTTGATTCTTGGCCTCTTTGGTTTGAGCCAACTAAAAACAACATTTTTCCCCGAGCAGCCTTCTCGCATCATTAATATTACCACAATTTATCCCGGAGCTTCTCCTGAAGAAATGGAGGAAGGGGTTGTGACAAAAATTGAAGAGAATTTAATTGGCATCCGTGGTGTCGAGCGCACCAGTTCTACGTCATCGGAAAATTCTGGAATAATTACGGTAGAGGTTGATCGGGGTTTTGATGCAGACCTGGTCATTCAGGATGTGAAAAATGCCGTCGATCAGATCAATAGTTTCCCGGTGGGAATGGAGCCTCCGATTATTTTCAAGCAGGAACAATTGAGTCAGGCTTTTATTTTTGCCATCAGTGGAGAGATCGACCTGCGGGTACTTAAGCAATATGCCTATCAGATCGAAGATGACCTACTTGCACTGGATGGAATAAGTCGTCTCCAACTTTCGGGATTTCCGGAAGAAGAAATTGAAATCACTTTTCGAGAGCGTGACATGAGGCTGCTCAACATCACTTTTGATGAGGCGGTGCGAGCAGTGGGGGGCACCAACTTGCTTAGCACGGGCGGTACCATCAAGACGGAAACGGAAGAACTTCTGATCCGGGCTAAGAATAAAGAATATTACGCTGAAGAATTTCAGGACATCGTCGTTCGCAGTAATTCGGATGGAGGATTAGTGCGCCTTAGTGAGATTGCAGACGTGAAAGATCGCTGGGAAGACTCACCCACCAGAACGTATGTGAATGGAGAATCTGGGATCGTGATTACTGTTTTCAATACCCTCGAAGAGGATATGTTTGACAACAGTGAAACGACCCAGGCTTATCTGGATGGATTCATGGACGAACATCCTTTTTTGGAGCTCAACGTGATTCAGGATGGCAAAGACTATCTGAATGAGCGCATCTCATTTATCAAGGAAAATGGACTTATTGGATTTTTTCTGGTCTTGATCTTATTGGCCATGTTTCTGAACGGTCGCATGGCTTTTTGGGTGGCCCTTGCGATTCCCATTTCATTTGCCGGCATGTTTATGGTGGGCTCTTTGTTGGGCATTACGATAAATGTTATTTCCACATTTGGAATGGTTCTCGTGATTGGAATTTTGGTGGATGATGGAATCGTGATTGCGGAAAACATTTATCAGCGCTATGAAGATGGTGAGCCGCCCATGAAGGCTGCACTCGAGGGTACGATGGAAGTGTTGCCCGCGGTGTCATCTGCTATACTTACGACGGTCATTGCCTTTTGCACATTCTTTTTTATCGAGGGAGGATTGGGAGACGTATTTGGCCAGCTTTCGATTGTAGTGATATTTACGCTGGTCTTCTCGCTTGTTGAGGGAGCATTTATTTTACCAGCGCATATTGCCCATTCCAAGGCCCTGCGCAAAGACAATAGCAATCGAGTTTCGCGGTTTTTTGACCGCATTATGTATTATATGCGCGATAAGATTTATGGCAAGGTTTTGCGCTTCTCCATGAATTATAGTTTTCCTGCAGTCGCCATATGCGTGGCAGCACTCATTATTATTGTGGGTGCATTTATGGGTGGCATCATCCGAGGTACATTTTTTCCCTTTATTCCTTTTGATAATTTTCAAGTGGCCCTGGAGCTCCCGTCAGGCACCCGTGAATATCAAGTGAATGAGGCACTTGATAAAATCGAAACTGCGGCGTGGGAGGTAAATCAAGAACTCAGTGACGAATATTTTGCGGGAGAGAAGCAGGTGATCGAAAAAATACAACGAGATGTTGGCCCATCGACGAATGTTGGAAACCTAGTGGTATATCTACTTACGGGGGAAGAACGCACGGAGGTCAGCAACTACATGATTACGGATGCCATTCGGAAAAAGGTGGGCGTGATTCCCAATGCGGAAAAATTGAGCTTTGGCACCACGACCTTTTTTGGTGATCCGGTGTCTATATCCTTGTTGGGTTCAGACCCAGTCGAGCTCGGTCGGGCCGTAGATGACCTTAAAGATGAGCTTGCAGGCATCAGTGACTTGCGTGATATTCAGGATACCGACAAGGAAGGTCTCAAGGAAATAAATCTAGAATTAAAACCCAAAGCGTATAATTTGGGTTTTACCCTCAATGAAATAATCCGTTACGTGCGCCAAGGTTTTTTCGGGGCGGAAATACAGCGTCTGCAGCGTGGTCCGGATGAGGTAAAAGTTTGGGTTCGGTATGGACTAGAGGATCGCAGTTCGATTTCTGATCTGGCAGATATGCGCATCCGCACTGCCGCTGGCCAGGCCATACCGCTTGCTGATCTGGTCAATTTTGAAACCGAGCGTGGAGTGATCAATATCAACCACATAGATGGTCAGCGAGAAGTGCGTGTTACGTCAGACGTCGCGAATACCCGTGTCTCTATCAGTGATGTAAATGCAGATATTCAAGATATTATTTTGCCCCGTCTGCTGGAGCGTTATCCTTCTGTGCGCGTGGGTTTTGAAGGCCAGGCACGCGAGAATGCGAAGTCGCAAGAGTCGATGCAACGTACAGTGCCGATTATTTTATTATTGATGTTTTTTGTGGTTATTATGACCTTTGGGTCGGTCAGCCAAGCGTTCGTCGTTTTTGCCATTTTGCCATTTGGTTTTATTGGGGTTGGTTTTGGGCATTGGTTTATGGATCAGCCCATCAGTTTATTCTCGGTTTTGGGAGTGATTGCATTAATTGGTATTTTAATTAATGATGCCTTGGTGTTTGTCACGTCCTTTAATGAACGGATCCGAACAGGAAAAGATTTTCGGGAAGCTCTCTATGAGACTGGCCTAAGTCGATTTCGCCCGATTTTGCTTACCACCATCACCACGGTGGCCGGTCTTATGCCATTGCTTTTGGAGAAAAGCGTGCAGGCACAATTTCTTATTCCGATGGCAATATCGGTCGCTTTCGGACTGATGATTTCGACTTTTGTCCTACTCGTTCTATTGCCATCGCTTTTGGTTATTACCAATCGGGTGCGTCGCTTCTCGACTCAATTGTGGACTGGGGAAAAAGTGACGCCAGTGATGGTTGAGCCCGCTTATGCTGGTCGACAGCATCCTTGGCTCATCACCTTGCTCGCCGCAATAGTGACCATGGCTCTGTTTGCCTTGCTGGTTTTTGCATCATTTAAAATTTCAGAGTTATTCTTTTGATGATTCGCCTAGATAAAATAATCATTTGTTTGCTGGCTCTGACTTGTTTTCACCTGCAAGCTCAGGAAGACTTAACATTGGAGAAAGCAATGTCGATTGCACTGGAGAATAGCTTTCAGATAAAAATTGACGAAACCAATATTCGCATTGCTGAAGTCAATAATTCGTGGGCACGGGCAGGTCGATATCCGACGCTGGATTTGAATGGATCCTTCCAGCTGAATTTTCTCAATGACAACAACCCGGCCAGTTTCATTAAAGGTGCATCTTTTTCGGGTGGCGTAGGGCCCAGCCTTGATTTGCAATGGTTGGCTTATGGCGGTGGGCGAGTAGAAATCTTGAAGGAGCAGTTTGAGCAGCTCGGAATGCAACAGGAAGTTTTGCGCAGTACAAATGTGCAAAGTCTTATTCGCTCTGTGGTGCAGGCGTATGATAATGTACTGCTGCAGAAGGAGCGAATTGAGGTGCTTCATGAGATTTTTCGGCTCTCGAATGATCGGTTGGATTACGAAGAAGCACGTAAAGAATTTGGTGCTGCCACCACATTCTCCCTTCTGCAATTTGAAGATGCCTTACTGACCGACTCGATAAATTTGGTAAGCCAGCGTCAGCTGTTTGATGTTGCGAAGAGAAATCTGTATGCGATTTTGCTTCTTGATCAAACGAGCGACTATGCATTCAATGATCGGCTCAGTGTTGTCCCTGAAGAGATTGATCGTGATAAATTGCGAGACCAATTGCTCGGAGAAAACGCCACACTTAAGAGCTTGGCCGTTCTTTCAGAGCTTGATCAGATCAATACGAAACTGGCCGAGGCTATCCGGAAACCTAATCTTACGCTTGGGGCAAATATGGGTTTTACAGAAAATTACTTCAAACTCTTTGGAGATTTGCCGACCACTGGAGAGCCTCTAAAAGGAATTTTCGCCAACAGATTTAATGTCGGGATCAGTGCCAACTTCAATTGGAATCTGTATGATGGTGGAGTGCTGGGAGACGATGTGCAAACAGCTCGTATGCAGGAAGAAATAGCCCAGCTAGACAACTTGCAAGCCGAGGCGGACTTGCTCAACCAGCTCGATATACTCATTACCAACTATGACAACCAGCGAGAACTGCTGGAACTGACCAATGTCCAGATTCAATTGGCTCAGCGCAACCTAGATATTTCAGAAGAACGTTTTCGGCTGGGGCAGATAAATTCCTTCGACTACCGTACCGTACAAACCCAGTATCTTAATTCAGCCTTTGCGAAAGTAAATGCTATTTCCAATCTTGCTAATACGAAGACAGAGATCGACTGGCTAGTGGGTGTTTTTGCCCCTCGATGACCGACTTCTACGATACTCGACGTTAAGGTGCCACTGCTGACAGCCCCTTGCTGGTTTGATCTAAAATCCGATATATTTGGTCAGCATAGGTTATGAACGTACATTCAGCCAATACTTTCAAATTGCAAAGGCTCATTTTATTTCTTGGAATTGCTCTCGCTGCAGTGTTAAATACTGCCAGTGGACAGCAGGACGGACTCTTGCAGATTGAGTCAATTCAATTTATTGGAAATCGAAAAAACCAAGAATCACACTTGCTGCGTGCGCTCCAGGCTAGATCAGGCGATCAGGTCAATTTAGATTTGCTCCAAGCGGAGGCTCAATCCTTGCGAAATTTAAACTCAGTGTCAAATGCGACCTATCGCCTCGATACCGTCTCTACCGGACTCGTGGTCAGCTATGATATCGAGGAGGCACTGACCATTTTTCCCATTGTAAGTTTAGGTGGAGTAAGTAATAATTTCTGGTGGCAATTGGGTTTTAAGGATCTCAATTGGCAGGGTAGGGGAGATAATATTCTGGTAGTTTACCAAAATATCGATCACCGTAATAATTTTAATCTGGAATATCGACGAGGGTATTTTGGAGCATCCAGATGGGGAGGAAGCCTCAACCTGAGGCGCTATGCATCTGTCGAGCCCTTTAATTTTCCAGAATTTGATCCGCAGGTATTTTATGAGTATACCAACACCAGTGCCAGTGCAGGTGCGATCTACAATCTCGATTATCGGCAGACCTTCGAATTTGGTTTGACCTACTTTATCGAAGACTACCTTAAGGATGTGAGGCATCGAGGTGAAGATACCCCCGGTCCAGCCGACCGGCGCGAACCAAAACTGCTAATTAAGGCGATTCACCAAATAGATCGAATAGACTATACTTATTTTATTCAAGATGGCTGGGCGAATCAACTCATTTTACAGTCTGTTTACAATGTGAATGGTGGATATCTTTTCCACATGTTCCTCAATAATTTGACCTATTTTAAAGAAACACCCTGGAGTGGCAATCTGGCAGCTCGCTTTCGATTTGGCCTTTCCAGTAATGATCTAAGTCCGTTTGCACCCTTTGTTCTAGACAGCTACTTGAATATAAGAGGTGTAGGCAACCGCATTGATCGAGGTACGGCAGCTATCATCTTTAATTTGGAATATCGACAACGCATTTTTGAAACTGGTCTTTTTGGTGCACAGGCTGTCATCTTTTCAGATGCAGGCACATGGCGCAATCCCGGTGGTTCGTTTGGGGACCTGACCGATCGTGAAAATTTTCGGCACTTTGTGGGAGGAGGGCTGAGACTCATCTTGAAGAAAGCACACAATGCATCGTTACGCCTAGATTATGGGTTTTCAGTACGGAAGAATAACAATGACCAAGGATTTGTATTTGGCATCGGTCAGTATTTCTAAATATTATCGAATTAAGGTGAATTCTCCGCTGTAGGTCTCTTCGTTTATCTTGAGTAGGTACAGATAGACTCCAACTGGCGCATCTTGTGCATTAACTTTACCATCCCATCCCTGCTGATCTTCTGTTGAATAAATATGATTGCCCCACCGATCGAAAATGCTCATCCGGAAAGAACCAATTGACTTGTTGTGAGCGGAGGTGAGAAAATCATTGGTGCCATCGCCATTTGGAGAGAATGCGTTGGGTACCCAAGTAGTGATCGGGCAATTGTCTTCGACCAGGATATCAAGATCAAACGTACAAGCAAATTGATCTGTAAGGACCACGCGATAATTACCGGGTAGATCTGGTCTGAGTTGGGATGAAGTATTGCCATTCTCCCATAGGTAACTAGAATATATTCCTGGAGAAATCACATTTCCCGGAATGGGGCAAAATGCAAAAGAATCCATGGGAGCTGTCCAGGGATGTTGGTCAATGGTTATTTCGGTGAGTGGGCCACAGCCCTCTATCACAGGTGTAGCTACCTGATAGTTGCCGGGAAGCATAAATTTTTGATCATACAATTCCAGCGTTTCTCCCAGGCAAAGGGTATGAGATTCTCGGAAGGTGTCTACGTCGATGACATGCAGTGCTACTTCCTGTTCAGATACACAATTGGCTTCGATGATATAGGTCACTTCTTGATAGATCCCGGGTGTATAGCGCAGTTTACCACCGATCCGTACGGGCACTCCCGCACAAGTGGTGTCGATTCGGGCCAGAAGTGGGGGAGGTTGAAACGGGAGAAAACTTAAACCATCAAAATAGGTTTCTGAAGAGCGTGATTGCAGCTGTACTTTCCCACGCTCATAATCGCGAAAGATATCAAGGGTCAGTATTCTTGATCCGTCGATATCTATGTGAATATGTCCATCACAGTAGCGATCGATCCGGAGCTGGTACCATTGATTTAGGTGAAATGTGGCTGGAGCGCTAGCAAGAATATTCACTCCCCTGGGGGTAGCTTGAGACATGACGATTCCTGAATTATTGGTACCAATGGGTCGGCATGAGACCCGGAAATAATTATTGTCGTCGATGTACTGGATAAGAAAATCTGCACTCGATGAGCTCCCGGTACAATAAAACCAAATTTCGTACGACCCAAAATTTTCATCCAAGCCATTGAATTCGAGGGTGGAAATATTATCGTCGTCACTGATGCCACGCATACGCACTGCAGAGCTACCTTGCTGGGCCTGCCCAGTGCTGAGAGCAATGTCTCCATTGATCACTGTCCATTGATCTAAGTTGTCTTCAAAGTCTTCCAGCAGTTGGCGCTGTGCCACTGCTGGAGAGACAAAGCTCAGCACAGCAAGTAAAATACTTACGATGAAGCAGAAGAAAAATTTACCGCCTGGGTTACGCATAGAGAGTGCACCTATTTGCAGAAGTGCTGCACTAAAAATAGGCTTTTCCGCAATGTCCCGCATGCTCAGCGAACGAGATTTACCACACCACTCAAAAGTGTTTCACTCCACATGATTTGATAGACGTACACGCCTCCAGTGGCCAGATCGGATCCGATTTTACCATCCCAACCTTCGCCATCTACATCGGCTTGAAAAACAAGGCTTCCCCAGCGGTCAAAAATCATGAGATTATATGTTCCTGGATTTATCACCATGCCGAAAAAATCATTCACTCCATCTCCATTGGGTGTAAATGCGGTCGGTATCGCAATATCATCGTTGCAATCGGAATAGACACTGATGCTGATCATGCGATCACAAAAACCATCGATGACCTGTACTTGGTACTGCCCAGGGGTCGTCACGACTAGGCTGTTGTCCGTTGATCCATCCTCCCAGAGAAACGCTAAAAAATCACCAGGGCTGATTTCAACTGCTGTACCTGGGCACACTATAAAACTGTCTTGTGCTACGGTCGTGATCCGCACCACCACCTCATAAATATTGACTACTCCACATCCATCGTCATCTTCGTGAAAGACGTACCGGCCGGGTGTTTTTGCAAAACGATCACCAACCCATGCACTGTCTCCCCAGCATAAATCGGCAATGAGCGTGATCGTGTCTGGTGCGAGGACGGTCAGGTCTACTTGTGCCACCTCGACACAAAACTGATTTTGTGCGGATATTGTATCGTAATACACCCCAGATTCGCGAGCGAAGATCCCGCCCACCAGGAGCGAATCTCCCTGGCAAATCGTGTCCTGAAAGATGGCTATTTCAGCTGCCTGAAAAGGTTCGAAGTAGACCTCGTCAAGATAGGTCCCGCTGGCCCAACCCCGCAGTAAGATCCCACCTCTTTCCAAGTGGTCGAAATCGGAAAGATCCACACGCAGGTCGTCATTGATCCAAACATGAATATGACCATCGCAAAAGCGCTCGACAGTCACCTTGTACCATTCCCCCAATCCAAAGGTCGGCGCTTCCTGAAAAAGTATTTCTTCTCCTTGAGGTGTGCCTTTGCAAAAAATTAGTTCTGGG
>CAJQNM010000426.1 GCA_905479665.1 uncultured Saprospiraceae bacterium | reverse complement strand
GATTTCGAGAGTTCGGGAGTTCGGGAGGTCGAGAGTTCAAGGGTTCAAGAGTTCAAGAGTTTGAGGGTTCAAGAGTTTGAGGGGTCAAGGGTTCAAGGGGTCAAGGGTTCAAGGGTTTGAGGGTTCAAGATTTCGAGAGTTCGGGATTTCGAGAGTTCGGGAGGTCGGGAGGTCGAGAGTTCAAGAGTTTGAGGGGTCAAGAGTTCAAGGGTTCAAGAGGTCAAGAGTTCACGGGCTCAAGAGTTCGAGACTTTCAGAGGGGCCAGGGCGAGAAAGAGGTTTGTGAACAGATAGAGCATGGAGAGTGAGTCCATTCATCACTTGAACAATTTGAACCCTTGAACAATTTGAACCCTTTGAACCCTTGAACCCATTTGAACCCCTTGCAAAGCTCAAAGCTCAAAGCTCAAAGCTCTAGCTTCATAGCTTCATAACTTCATAGCTCAAAGCTCATAGCTCAATGTCAATGCCTGATATAGGTTGACCACTTTTAAAAGATAAAACAAAGATCTAAAAGATGGCAACAAACAGAACAGACTTCAAGCAAAGCACCCAGGAACGACGGTATCGTAAGTTTAGTCATACCTTCAAACTGAGTAAGGTCCGAGAGATAGAGCAGGGCAAGACAACGGTCTCTCAAGTAAGTAAAGCCTATGAAGTGACAGACACTGCGGTTTACAACTGGATAAAAAAGTACGGTCAAATGAAGAAGCCTGAACGCACTGTAGTAGAATCAAAAAGTGATACCGGTAAGATATTAGCACTGCAAAAGCGAGTGGCAGAATTGGAACGCATGCTTGGTCAGAAACAGATTGAAATTGAGTTCAAGGACAAGATGATCGATCTGGCAGAACAGACCTATGGAGTGGATATAAAAAAAAAGTCCACCAAGAAACGATGATCTATTTCTGGAGAGAGCGAGAGGGGTACCCCTGGAGTTTGAATAGCTTATATCGAGTGGTAGGCATCAGCAAACAAGGGTTTCATAAATTTCTATCGACACGTCGGCGACATGATGATGAGACATGTCAGATAGTGGAGATCATCCGTCAGATCAGAGTTGATCACCCCACGATGTGCTGTCGAGCAATGTACTTCAAAATCAACCCTGTATTCATGGGCAGAGACCGCTTTGAGACACTTTGTAGAGAGCAAGGTTTCATGGTTCAAAAAAAGAGGTCTGGGCATAGAACCACGGACAGTACTGGTGTTGTGCGCTTTGATAACTTAATAGAGGGTCTAGAGTTGACGAAGTTAAATCAGGTATGGAGTAGCGACATCACCTATTTCGAATTACACAATATGTTTTACTATATCACATTTATACTGGACTGTTTTTCACGACTCATAGTAGGCTATCAGATTTCATCGAGACTGCTCACAGAACAAACGAGTTTACCAGCCTTAAAGATGGCAATACGAAAAAGAAAAGGACAAATACCCGAAGGGATAATATTTCATTCTGATGGAGGTGGACAATACTACGACAAGGCATTCTTAGCACTAACCAAGAAACACAAATTTCAAAATAGTATGTGTGAATTCGCCTATCAGAATGGTAAAGCCGAACGGATCAATGGAGTGATCAAGAACAATTATTTAAAGCACTGGGAGATAAATGACCTTGGTCAACTAACCAAACAGGTTGACCGTGCGGTGCGACTTTACAACACAGATAAACCACATTCATGTTTGCACAGAAAGACACCCTATGATTTTGAAAAAGAGTTAGCTAACTTAGAAGGGCAAAACAAGCCGATGATGACAGAGTCATTTGACGCAAACCTTCAAATTGACAGGGCATCGAGCCCTGTTCAATTTGAGCAAAACAAGCCTCAGAATCAAGATGTAAATTCTGCAACTAGTGGAAAAGTAAGTTGAAAAACGGTCAACCTTATTTAGGCATAGACACAATGCTCACAGCTCATAGCTCATAGCTCGCAGCTCAATGCTCGCAGCTCAATGCTTTGGGCTCAATTTAAAATACCAGCCATAGGCCAATCCCGCCAGAAAGAATCCAAAAAACTCACGTACCAATTCAATATGAGGAGCTTCCGCTTTCATCGAGCCTGTGATGGTTGGCATCCCCATGCGCAACCAGGAAACAAAATCGGGTAGAAGCAAAAGAATTCCAAACGTACACGCAGCCACTCCCGCAATCGGCACGATACTGGCATTTCTTCCAGAAAAGTACTGGACTGCACAAAAAGCGACTCCTACATAGAGTAAAATCCAGCCTATGGGATCGGGGTCATTTATCTGCCAATAGGCAAATAATAAAAACAAAATCATAAGTCCCAGATGAATATATTTCATATCAAGCGTATTGTCAAAATTCGATACGATAACTAATGTTTGGCAGCAGTCCTAAATCTTCCCGACCCTGCTGGGCCATCAAGAGAGGGTCCCAATAATAATAGGAGATATTGCGACGGTTGGTGACATTTAATAAATCAAGCCCAACGATACTGCTGTGGTTTTTCCGATTACGTTTATAATAAACACGCAAATCGATTTTATAAAATATCGGCAGCCGCACAGAAAAAGCATCTCTTTCGCTGTAAATAGTGCGAAGCAACTCTTGCGACTGACGCTCATCAATGGGACTTTCCCAAAACCCTCCATGCGTAACCGCACGCAAATTCACTCCCAAAGATTTGCGCTTATTCAAATCCTTACCGAGGGCGAGTTCTTTGCCCCCAGTGAGATTAAATGCATAGTTTCCGTTCCAGCGGGTATTGCGTTTAATTCCATCGGAAGCGGTGTAGCGTGAATCGTACAGGGTAGCATTTAATTCATAAAAAGTATTTCCGTCAAAGTATTTTGAATACGACAATTCGACACCGACATTAGACCCAGTGCCACGGTTGTCAAAGCGCTGAAAAGGAATATAAGGCTCATGATTTAGTGACGAGAAATTACTGCCAGGAGTGACATCGACAGGCACATCAAAGAGCGACTGATAGTACGCCTCAATAACAAATTTAGAAGAGCTGTTGAGAAAGTGCTTCCAAGAAACGATGTAGTGGTGTGCCTTGGTGAACTCCAGTCCGCGATTGTCTCGCTCGCTACCATCCTGATAGGCGAGCAAACCTGATTCTGGCACTTGGCTATGAAGCCCATAACTCAAACCCAAAGTGCTGTTGCGGCTCCAGTGAAATCGTATACTCGCACGGGGCTCGAGGCTACCCGTACTGGTCAGTGAAAATGTCGAGGTATGCAGACCCAATGTCCCAGTCACTCGGGCAGAAATTCGATTTTCATACTCCGCATAGGCTTGCAGCAAGGTACCGTCTGTAGTGGCAGCAAAATCAATGTCGTCTCCCTGAGAAATTCGGGTTTGCAAATCAAAATTTATTTGTGAAATCCGTGTACCCATCACCAGTCCTGATCGCTCATTGATCGATACTCGATAATTGGCGTGAAGCCCTAGTCTGCTTTCGATATTTTGGTCAAACTCAAAAGGCTGAAATTGCTGATTGTCATCCCTTAGGAGTGAAGTGCGCTCATGGGAAAGACCACTGTACACTAGGCTCGCCTGAAATTTTCCAGCATGTAGTGTGGCGCCAATCGCTCCCATACGCGAGTCAAAATCAATATTCTGACGATCTTTAAATTCCAGCCATTCACCTGGATCTTCGGGACTCTTAAAAATATTAGAGCTCGTGCCACCCATGCCAAAAAAAGTAAGTTCGGTAGAGCCCGCCGTCACATCAAAATTAAATGCCAGATCCTGAAAACCAATTTCCTCGCCCCCTAGGTCAACGCCCATAGCAGATAAGATACCGAGGGTCGAATAGCGGTAATTTACCAGGAAGGCACTCTCTCCAGATTTGGCAAGTGGTCCCTCTAAGGCTGCATCAATTCCGATCAACCCGATCTGGCCTTTAAATCTCATTTTATCCTTAGCCCCTTCGCGATAATACATGTCGAGTGCACCTCCCAAAACATTGCCGTAGGAACTCGAAAATCCTCCTTTTTGAAAGGTTGAATTTTCAAGCATTTGGGCACTGAGGATATTTACTCCACCACCGCTGCTCGCGGAGCGATCACTAAGTGTGCCGGCATTTGCAGTGTGATTGGGATTGACAATTTCGACATCATGCAGAAACCATTTCATCTTGTCCGGGCCATTGCCTCGAATAATATTTCGATTGGCCTGATCATTTTCATTAATTACTCCGGCATAGTTCGAAACGACCCGGGCAGGATCGTAAAAAGTGCCGGGAAATCGAAAAACTTCCTCGGGAGTGATGGTATGAATTTGCGTGACGTTCCTAGTACGCCGATAGCCTTCGGCATTTACAATGACCTGTTCCAGATCCGTCAGTGCGGGATCCAATAAGACCGTTCCCAAATCTTCTCGCCCCTTGCGAATTTCGATCGTAGTAATTATTTTTTCTGCATAGCCCAGGTGGGAGACGATCAATTGAAAATAACCGGGCTCCATCTCTATAAAATTGAAGGCACCTGTTTCATCCGTGGTGGTGCTTTCGCTTTCCGCCGAACCATGCAATACAACAGTTGCTCCCCTCAAAGGCTGGTGGTCTAGTGCATCTCGCACCTGTCCTGTTGCCGATACCTTTTGACTGATTGCATCCGTGCAAAAAAAGAGGATGCACGGAAGCAAAAGCAGCAATCTGTTTATCTCCATTTCTATACACCAAGGATTTTTCGATTGAAGTCTTCATCCGCTTCGCCACCCGCAAAATCATCGAATGCCTTTTCGGTAATTTTAATCATGTGGTCGCGAATAAATTCAGAACCCTCTTTCGCTCCTTGGTCTCCATCCTTAATGCAGCATTCCCATTCCAGTACCGCCCATCCATCATAGTCGTATTGCGCGAGCTTACTAAAGATTGCTTTAAAATCAACCTGCCCATCACCGAGAGAGCGAAATCGACCCGGCCGATCGATCCAGTCTTGATATCCTCCATAGACACCTACCCGACCACTGGGATTAAATTCGGCGTCTTTGACATGAAACATTTTAATGAACTCGTGATAAATATCGATGTACGCCAGGTAGTCTAGTTGCTGCAAGACAAAGTGACTCGGATCATACAGGATGTTTGCACGCTGATGATCACCAGTGGCTTCGCGAAACATTTCGAACGTAATCCCGTCATGTAAATCTTCACCCGGATGAATTTCATAACAAAGATCTACTCCGTGTTCTTCATACACATCGAGGATAGGTAGCCAGCGCTTGGCCAATTCAGCAAAGGCCGTTTTCACTAAACCTTGTGGCCGTTGCGGCCAAGGATACATCGTGTGCCAAAGAAAGGAGCCGGAGAATGTTGCAGCTACATTGATTCCCATTTTGCGGCTCGCCATGGCCACCCACTTTAATTGTTGCACAGCCCACTCCGTCCGTGCTGCAGGATTGTTGTGCACATGCGCAGGAGCAAACCCATCAAACATGACATCGTAGGCTGGGTGCGAAGCCACCAACTGACCTTGCAGATGACTGGCCAGCTCGGTGATCTCTACACCACACGAGCGGGCTCTACCAAGAAATTCGTCGCAATAGTCCTGACTGGTTGCGGCCTTCTCTAGATCGATCAGACGTGCATCCCATGAGGGTATTTGCACTCCGATGTAGCCATAGTCTGACGCCCATTTGCAGATATTTTCTAGACTGTTGTAGGGTGCCTCATCGCCCGCAAATTGGGCCAAAAAAACTGCTGGTCCTTTTATATTTTTCATCAGTAGTAATTC
>CAJQNM010000425.1 GCA_905479665.1 uncultured Saprospiraceae bacterium | reverse complement strand
ACTATTCACTGTTCCGGCCGCAATAGTATGGTGCTAGAAATAAGTGCGACACCCTATATTTTTACCTTTAAAATGTGGGATTGGGGTCGCGTCGATCTTGATGGGCTACCGCGACCAATCAGTCTCGAGCATGCAAAAAATACCTTGCAATGGGATCGAACTACGGAGTGGACAAGAAAAGAATTAATCAATCGGATTGAGCCCCTGAAAAGTGGCGACGGCTGGCGGGAAGAAAGTACTGGGCTGCACGAAAGCGAGTTTATTGAAACACGAAGACATTGGTTTTCGGAGCAAGTAGAACATCATACGGAAGATACCGTCAATGTCCTTAACCTCGTCGAGGGTCGCGAAATTATTGTAGAGAGTCCGGATGGTGCCTTTGAGCCCAAGATTATGCACTATGCCGAGACATTTATTGTGCCCGCTGCGGTCGGGCCCTATACCATCAGACCACACGGTGAATCTGTGGGAAAAGAGTGTGCAACATTAAAAGCGTACGTACGAAAGGAACAATTATGACCGAATTAAAAGTAAATCAACGCTTCCTGTATCTTATTGCTGCGATCGCGGCTTTTGGTGGGTTGTTGTTTGGATATGATACGGCTGTCATCTCGGGTGCGATCGGGAATATCCAGACCAAGTTCAATCTGTCGGCTGAGGCGATGGGAGGGGCAGCATCAGCCGCGATTTGGGGCTGTGTTGTTGGCGTTGCATTTACAGGTTATCTCAGTGATCGGGTGGGCCGAAAGAAGGTACTCATCCTTGCTGCGGTGCTTTTTGCGGTCAGTGCCATTGCTTCAGCGATGCCTGAAAATATTACGCAGTTTGTCATCGCACGTTTTATCGGTGGGTTGGGTGTGGGAATGGCCTCGATGTTATCTCCGCTCTACATCTCAGAGATTGCACCGGCGCACAATCGAGGCATGTTGGTTACTCTTTACCAATTGGCAATCGTACTGGGAATCAATCTTATTTATTTTATCAATCTCCTCATCGCAGGGATTGGCGACGAAACCTGGAATGTCGAAGTGGGATGGCGCTATATGCTTGGCTCTGAAGCGATTCCCGCAATGCTCTTTTTAGGATTGCTTTTCCTGGTGCCTGAAAGTCCTCGCTGGTTGGCAAAACAGGGTCGGGACAGCGAAGCTCTGCAAGTTCTCGATCGAATTCATACAGATGGCAAAGGCCAATCGATCTTGGATGAAATAAAAGCTACGTTACTCGAGGAGAAGGGATCTCTTCGGGAGCTTTTTACAACAGGTCTACGTACACCCTTGATTATCGGAGTGGTGCTCGCTGTTTTTTCGCAGATAACTGGGATCAATGCGATTATTTATTATGCACCAGAAATATTTAAATCGTTAGGTTTTGGCAGTGAGTCTGCCTTGCTACAGACCGTCTTGATTGGATCGGTCAATACCATTTTTACCTTTGTAGCGATCTGGCTGATGGACCGAGCCGGCCGCCGAAAATTGCTATTGTGGGGGGTGTCGGGTATGATTATTTGCTTGTTTGGGATGGGTCTGTCGTTTTATTTGGACTGGAGTTCGGGGCCGATTCTTTTGTTTTTTATTCTTGGTTTTATTGCCTCTTTTGCTTCTTCCTTGGGTCCAATACCCTGGGTGCTCATTTCTGAAATTTTCCCCAACCGCAACCGAGGACTGGCGATGTCTATTAGTATTCTTTGCCTGTGGCTGGGTGTGGTGGCAGTGACTTACTTTTTCCCCGTTTTACTGGAACGAGTGGGTGGTGCTTACACCTTTTGGATATTTATGATCAATGCGATCATTCTGGTGATTTTCATTTGGCGCATGGTACCCGAAACAAAGCGAAAGACACTGGAGGAGATAGAATTGGGATGGCGACGAAATTAATGCAGAAGAGAATGACTTATGGGCGTCTATAAAAAATCATTCCAAATAGAGTTATTAGTTTAATTTTCGGTAATAAATAACGCTAGCAAACCAAACCGTGAATGTCATGATTTTTGCAATGCCCAGGCAAAAAAAAATACCTACAAGCACTAACCTCGCAGATCCCTGCAAACCTAGGGCCCCTCTTCGCTCCACCCTGGGCGATCAAAGATACCGCTCCTCTGGCGTTTTCCTGCACTAGGCTATTTGGCAAGGATTTTAGTTGCTTTCAAAGCTGACTTTACCCACATAGAATTACAACTAGAAATTGAAAGACAAAAAAGAAATTAAAAAGCACGGATGGCAGTGTTACGAGAATCGCGAGTAATCTTGGTAGGAAATCCGCCTTATTCATTTTAGGGCGGGTAAGTTGTAAATCCGAGATGGACGAAATAGTGTCCGAGCATCTCGAAAGACCCCAGAAGCTCCGGTCTTGCTGGGATTCAGGCGTCAAGCGCTGCGACTATCGATCAAGGCGAGCCTGCCTACCAGCGCCAGCAGGCAGGTTTATTTCGTTCCGGATTTTCAGCTTGCCAGCCCGCTAAGATCATTGAGCGATTTTCGACGAAGGAGAAATCATGGTACGGTGTACCATGAAGAGATATGACCGTGAAACGGATGGGTGGCAGCGGCGGCTTTTATCATCCCGCGGTACCGCCAAAAGTTTGCCGGTCCGCGACTCTCGAAAGTTGCGAGACTCTTCGGAGCGGAGCCAATT
>CAJQNM010000424.1 GCA_905479665.1 uncultured Saprospiraceae bacterium | reverse complement strand
AAGGCTAACAGATAGAGCAATGGAGTGGATTGAATATCAAACAACCCCAGCCTCAGCTCGAACCAGTTGTAACTTACGATCACGATACCGATACCCAGTAGAGCTTTCAAAGTATTCGTTGCCCCAGAACTGAGGCTACTTATGGTATCCATGGGCTGATTGACCTGAATGCCACGCCAGCGGGCGATCAAGGACTCAATAACTATTAGGAGAATGAATCCTGGTATAGCTAGGCTCAATACTTGCGAATAGGCTTCCATAAAGTCAAGTCACTAAATTAGGATTAAAAAGTGTATTTTCTCAGATAGTGAATACTTCTGTTTGGATCTGCCTTATACTTACGCTGACTTGGATTGGTTCTGCCTACAGCCAAGCGAATGAATCGCCCTTGCGGCCCGCCATACATTACGTAGGAGGTGATGTCGAGTTGCTCCTCAAAAATCATTTAAATTACCCCAAGACTGCCCGCAAAGCCAAAATTTCGGGAGATGTCATTTTTTCGTTCTCGATCGATAGCAGCGGCACCGCAAATAATCTAAAGCTCGCATCTTCTCCTTCACCACTACTTACGAAGGTCTCCCTGGAAGCGCTTGAATCACTAACCTTGAAGTGGACGGATCACGAAAAGTTCGACAGCACAGCTGAATATTTGCATATTTTTCGCTTTCGCATTTTTCGGAATAGTGAGACCCCTGCTTTTCATGATCGCGCAGCCAAGCAAATCAAGAAAGGCAACTGGGAAAAGGCACTAAAATTTAATGAACTCGCTCTAAGTGCCAACCAGTACAGTGCCCTCATCTGGCAACAGCACGCCGAAATTCTTACAGCGCTGAAAAGAAAAGGTGCGGATAAAGCAAAAGAACGCGCGGTGAATTTTGGTCGCCAAGTGGTTTCCAACATGCTCATTGCGGTCAAGGAAGCGGATGGCACCAGTAGCACCGGGGCTCACACCCCCATTGATTTCTAAATAATCAGAGATCGACCAATATTTACTTTTATTCGACGGGCAGCGATCTGAAGCTGAACGGTTCAGCGAGCAGTGAGGTTTGTTATAGTGAATAAACGAAGAATCAATGAAATTGCCTACTCTGCTGATCGGGGTCATGCTATGCACTGCCCTAAATTCATCTATCGCACAGGAATATGTCATCGAAGATTATACCGTCGAAGTCCGTGTTTTCAAGGAAGGATATTTTGATGTGACCGAGCATATATCGGTACAATTCCATGTGCCTAAAAGAGGTATCATCCGAAAGATACCGCTCACATCCACAGTGCAAGGAAAGGAACACCGCATAAAAATAAATCAGGTTGAGGTCCCAAATTGGAGGAAACAGATTGATTCTGGTCGTAATTTTAAATCAATTCGAATTGGAGATAAAGATACCTACCTCACAGGGCGCCAAGAGTATACGATTAAGTATCGTGTGTACAAGGCATTTCTGAACCCCGATGCGCAGGCAGAATTTTACTGGAACATGGTCGGGACGGAATGGGATGTACCGATCGAAAATATTTCATATGAAATTCATTTGGAGGATGCACCGGCTCTGGGGAGGCAAGATTATGAGGTATTTACTGGATTGCGCGAGGAAGGTAATTTTGACGCCGACATCAACTATAACCAATCTACGATCTCTGGCAAGAGCATTCGTCCCTTCGAGGTCGGCGAGGGTCTGACCGTAGCCATAAGACTACCAAACGACTATCTACAGATACCAAGTTTCTTTGCAAAGATTGCTCGAGACAACTCTGGAGTGCCACTCGCACTGGCAGGAATTGTATTCCTACTGTCTTCTTGGTTTCGCAGGGATCGGAAAAAACCAAGCACCTTAATAAGTGACAAAGCGATTTACTATGCACCGAATGATCTTTCGCCTGCGGTTGCCGGTGCTCTACTTGATGGTCGACGTAAATACTGCCATCTGATGTCTATGATCCCGCAGTGGGCAAATCAAGGTCTGATTGATATTTTTGGTGCTCGAGGCAAATATTCGCCCGATTATTTTCAATTGGAGAAAAAAAATGAAATTTCTCACACACGGCCAGATTTTGAAGTCACTTTTTTTAAAGGGGTTTTTGCTTTAGGCTCTGTGGTCAGTCTCACGTCACTCAGAAATGTAATGCATACCCATCTCGCAAAAGCAAGACATCAATTGAAGAAAGAATTGGTGTCAGCTGGATATTACGATAGCCAATCGATACGTATTTATCATTCCAAACTGATTTTGTTTCTTTCAGCTGCCTCATTTATCGGTGCCATCTTACTTTTCATTTTCACGCCTCAGATCATCACGGGCAGTCTGTTGATCCTCCTTGCAATCGTGTGCCTCATTATTTATGGTAGCCGTCAAAAACTAAGTGAATCTGGAGAGAAGATGAAGGAAAAACTTGAGTCATTCAAAAAACATCTTGCTGATCCAGATCTGGCTGTGGTGCAACGTTTGCTCGATGAAGATGCGGCGTATTTCGAACGAAATCTACCCTATGCGATGGCTTTTGGAATAGATGAGAGCTGGATCAAGCAAGTGCAGCCCTATCTGGAGTTGGCTCCAGTCTGGTACTATTACCATGATGATCACACTCAGACTGAACGACCAAGCTTTGATAATTTTACGGACCAATTCCGAGTGCCGGAAATCAGCAGTGCATTTGCCTCATCTCCAGCCACTTCTTCATCTGTGGGCTCTTCTGGAGGAGGTGCCAGTTCAGGCACCAGCGGTGGAGGCTTTGGAGGAGGTGGAGGGAGTAGTTGGTAAGCTACCAAGTAGGTGATCCTTTTTGCTGATCGGCCTGGATCTTTGCCGAAACCAGATTTCTGGTAAACGTACCGAGATCTTCATTTTGGGGAAAAATCCGTAAGAAGTGTTCTCCGTTAAAGAGCACTACATTTTGTTCGCCCTTTGATAAATTGAAGCGCCAGTACGGTATAAGGAATGCAAATGGTTTGCTCGCTCTCGAAACAAATATCCCAATTCCTGCCTTGTGCAGCTCGACGATTCCGATCCAAGGCTGTGGTTCCTGTTCCAAAAGGTAGTACATCTCCTCGCTGGCCTGATCGATGCGGCAAGGTTGCTCCGCGATAAGGTCTCGATTTTCGGTCGTACGCTCGATCACAGGTCCAAGTGCTTGTTCGACCACCTCCTGCCAATTATCATCTAAAAGCATCACTATCATATCAGCGCATTCTCAAAGTAATCTCGGTATCTCCTTGTACTTTAAATTTACATTTCTCAAATGTGGGTCTCCTCGTGATCATGCCCTTGATCTTTGAAAATCCATAGGGCTCCTTCGGTATCCCGAAAATATTGGTATCCAGCTCGTCATTTTCATTTTCATCTTGAAAGACTGAGATGGCATAGTTGTCCTCAGGTAGATCTTCAAACACTAATTGTTGCTGGCCTTCTCGGGCCTTGATTTTCTCACTTCTAAAACACGTTTCAGTGAACGCATCTTGCTTGTTGCACAGGCAGATCAAAAGATTACCCTGAGGCGACTCAATCTCATCGAACACTATGATAAGCTTTGCTTCTCCCTGCGATTGCAATCCCTGCAGGGCGATGAGTAATAGCATATAGATCATGGCGAATACTTTGGTTGTTTATATTTATGATATAAATGCCTAAAGTGACCATTTTATTTGCCTACCGTCTCAACAAAGTCCTCAGCAAAGAAGTATAAACTAACTAAAACTTTAAATTTTTCAAATTGATGGAAGCTGTAACCTCTAGATTGGGCGGATTGGTAGATATACTGATTGCCTGGGCACCTAAATTAGTCGGTGCGATTCTCTTTTTACTCATTGGTCTTTGGATCATCGGAATGATGATGAAGATAATTCGCAAGGCTCTCATAAGGTCTGGTCTGGATCAAGATGTCGTGCCTTTCTTGAGCTCGATGATCTCAGTCCTTCTAAAGGTAGTGCTGGTCATTTCCGTGGCAGGTATTATAGGTATCGAAACTACTTCTTTCATCGCACTCATTGGTATGGCTGGTCTTGCCATCGGTATGGCCTTGCAGGGTACTTTGGGGCACTTTGCCTCCGGGGTGATGATTCTTATTTTCAAGCCTTACAAAGTAGGAGACCTCGTTGACATTCAAGGCCAAGTAGGTCATGTAGAAGAAATTCATGTTTTCAACACGATCATTAAGACCCTCGACAATAAGCGC
>CAJQNM010000423.1 GCA_905479665.1 uncultured Saprospiraceae bacterium | reverse complement strand
CGGATCAAGTTGCCAGGTTGGGTTCCAAAACCATTGCTAAATTTTATCCCTACATCTCGCAGCAGATGACAGTAGCTCATGATGGTACCACTGGATGGTAATTTTTTGTTGTTGGCCTTATAGCAACTGCCTTCTACAGCGCCATAAACGCTACCGCAATCATCAATCTGCGTATTGTTCCCATTCCAAACACAGGCATGTGTATGGGATGACCCAAGATTATGTCCAATCTCGTGGGTAAGAACATTTACCGACCAACTGTAACTTGGCACATTTTTATATGTCTTTGCAATTCCACTAAATCCCACAGCAAACTTCTTATAATTGCATCTCAATACATCCACATATGCGACGCCCCCATTCCCGTATGAAACTAAATGGGCGATGTCTCCATCAAAAATTCCATTGAGCCTAGTTTTCAGTTTGTTCATCTGATTGGATGCTCCGCCCGTGTACGGATCGTTGGTATTCCAAAGTTTTAGTTTGCTGATGGACATATTGATACTCTCGGCTGCATAGAGTGCGATGACCTGGTTGAACAATCCTGTAATGTAGTTGGTGGTCCCTTGTTTACCACCCTTGTCCTTATAGACATCGTTGGCTACTTCAAGATAGACCCGTACGCAATTGTTGGCATTTCCGGCACTCCGACCATGGTTGTGATCTTCCTTCAGATTTCCCATGAAGTGCTCCACATCATCGGTCATGCAACCTATACTCTCCTCATGATCCAAATCCGACTCATCATAAATGGTATGGATTTCGTCCTGGTCGTTAAGTTTGGTCAGCGTCAGCACTTGATCATCAAAACTAATCACCCCAGACATTTCGTCTTCATAGACATTGATGGTCACGAGCGAATTAGGATCGCCGACCACCTTGCCCCAATAGTGAAGGCCCGGATCAATGCTGATGGCATTTTCATCATCAGACGCGAGAACGACCTGAAAATCCTCAGCCATAACAGATACCCTCGACAAATTCAGCATGACCGTCTCAGTCTTGTTAATCGGCAACTCCATTTGCAAATCAGATTCTGCAGATTTTAAATCTTGGTGCAGTTTATGATCGGTGGTCAGGAGGATGGCTTGATCGGTTACTTTTAGATCCGACAATCCTCGTCGGTTGTCGTTGATCAGGGTAAAAGGACTATGTACCTCATCACTATGCCCATGGGCATCTGCGGAGATCGATTCCAGTAGGTGGTTCTTCAGGTTTTGTTGTGCATCTGCTGAAAGGTGCAGTCCCAGCATCAAGCAAGTCAAAATCAGTAGTTGTTTCATCAGCACGTGGGCAATTAAAAAGATTACGAAAAAGAGCGAGTGAATCCGTACTGAATACACTACTAACCCAAAGGCCTAGAGTAACATATCCGTTACATTAAGATCTAAGTGGTGCGTGTGAAAATGAGTTGAGAATGTCCGAAGACTACAGATGGGATGCCTGACTTGATTATGTTCGGGTGCAAATATAGAGTTTTAAATGACGATACGAAAAGTAACGCCTCAATTTTTGAGCTGCACCTTCAACGTAAGACTTGCTCGTAGATTGCTTCCTCTATCGTACGAATCGGAACGCATGCACTTCGATGCCTGGGTTTTTTATTGTAGATTTTGCTGTTACAAACAGGTCAGTAATGGTGTTGGGAAAGTCCCTTTTGATGAAAATGTTCTTTGTAGGGTGGGTCGTCATTACGAGCCAGATTCTTTCGCATTCGGTTGGTGCTCAAACACCTGACGATGTAGGTTACAGGGGCATTTGGTTTGAACTCAATCAAAAACTTCCATACGGCGATAAATATTCGGGTGGTTTGGGTACATACACTGCCAAGCATATGCCTACGGCAATTTATGTTGCAGAGGCAGAGAAGACATTTTTTGTCTATGGTGGCACTACTACCGATACGTCACGACATCTGCTTTGCATGATCGGGTACTATGACCACCGAAGCAAACGGGTGGCAAAACCCAAAGTGGTGTATGACAAGAAAGGTGTCGATGATCCACATGACAATCCATCTTTACTGATTGACTCGCTGGGTCATTTGTGGATTTTTGTAAGTGGTCGAGGAACAGTGCGACCTGGATTTAAATTTCGCAGCAAATCACCTTACGACATCTCTGACTTCGAAGAAATAAGTGAAGAAGAGATGACCTATCCGCAACCATGGTATGCACAGCAATACGGATTTTTCCACTTTTTTACAAAGTACTCGGGCATACGAGAACTCTATTTCGAATCTAGTTCTGATGGGCTGACCTGGACAGACGACACCAAGCTGGCAGGTATTATAGAAGATGGGGCAACAAAAGCCGGTCACTATCAAATATCGGGTCAAGGCAAAGGCAAGACCGGTACATTTTTTAATCGGCATCGAAACGGACACCCTGACTCACGCACTGATCTTTACTATGTAGAAACATCTGACTTCGGCCAAACCTGGCAGACGATTGATGGCGAAAATCTAGAAATACCCATTGTGGATGTTCGGTCAAAAGCTCAGGTTATTGACTATTTGGCCGCTGGTAAAAATGTCTATCTCAAGGACATGCATTTTGATGATGCTGACCGACCCTATGCACTATACCTGATCAGCAATGGGCATGAACCGGGTCCCGACAACAGACCATACCAATGGATGCTGACCCATTGGGATGATACTAAATGGATCTCTCAAGAGATTACTCATTCAGATCATAACTATGATATGGGCAGCTTGTTTGTCACCGATTCTTTATGGCAGGTAGTTGCACCTACGACCGATGGCCCGCAACTGTGGGCTGCCGGGGGAGAAGTTGTGGTCTGGAATTCCACCGATCGCGGAAAGACCTGGCAGGAAACACTCAAACTAACCTCTGACAGTCAATACAATCATTCCTACGTTCGGAGGGTACATAACGGCAGAACACCTTTCCAATTTTTTTGGGCTGATGGCCATGGCCATGATTTTAGTCCCTCGCACCTGTATTTTGGGAGTCTTGATGGTCGCGTATGGATGCTTCCCTATGAGATGAACACGCCTGAGGAATTGCCAAAACAATTGCGCTAAAACCAACGGCATCTCTATTAGCTATTCCATGAAAGAAGAGCTCTAAATTTAGTAGTGGCAAAAAGTCGTAATTTTCTTTTTCGATAACTATGAATAAAAGTCTGCTCTTCCTCGCTCTGCTGCTTTTTGCCTGCCAGCCTTCACTACCAGAAGATGTTGCCCTTGCCTTGGCAAATCTGCCTGATAAAGTTGACTACAATTTTGATGTCAAGCCCATTCTCGCAGATCGCTGTTTCACCTGCCATGGACCCGATGAGAACGCACGCAAAGCTGATTTACGTCTTGATCTGAAAGCTGAGGCTATTGCCACGCTTGCCTCTGACGATCGTGCTATCGTTCCAGGCAGCTTGAAGAATAGTGTCCTCGTGCGCCACATCCTCTCGCAAGAAGTTGATGAAATAATGCCCCCACCAGATTCGAAACTCACTCTGGCAGCGGAAGACAAAGCCATTTTGATCAAATGGATCGATAATGGTGCAAACTATAAAAAGCACTGGTCGCTCATTCCTCCCAAGGAGAGTAACTATGATGATATAGCCGAGCAGGACCAAAATCCGATCGACTATTTTGTGCATCAGAAACTGAAACAGGCTAATCTTGAACCATCACCTCCATCAGACCCTCAACGATTACTGCGGCGAGTCTTCATGGATTTAACGGGACTTCCGCCAGATGCAATAGATATTGCAACCTTTGAAAATTCGACAGACCCAGATAGATTTGAAAAAATAGTCGATCGACTGCTGGTTTCGAGCGACTGCGCAGAGCGACTAGCGATGGAGTGGATGGATGTGGCTCGCTACGCGGATTCTCATGGCCTGCATGCCGACGGCTGGCGCAGCATGTGGCCGTGGCGCGACTATGTGCTTGAGGCTTTTCAAAGCAATATGCCATACGACCAATTTGTCACTGAACAAATTGCTGGAGATTTGCTACCCAATCCCACCCGAGAGCAAATCATTGCTACCGCTTTTCATCGCAATCACCCCATGACCGCAGAAGGCGGAGCAATCGATGAAGAATTTCGCCTAGAATATGTTGCAGATCGAACAAATACGACTGCGACCGCAATTTTGGGCTTGACCATGGAGTGTGCGAAGTGTCATGACCACAAATACGATCCTATTTCACAGGAAGAATACTATCAGATGTCGGCCTTCTTTAATAATGTCAAAGAACTGGGCATGACTGGCGATGATGGTAACTACGGACCTGTGATGCAGCTCGCCTCGGAAGCGACGCAGGCGAAAATTGCGGAAATTCAGTCCACCCTGGTGCAATTAAAATCCGATCGATCGCAGCTTGCTGAAAGCTTGATAAATGAATCAACAATTCGGCAGCCTAATTTGAATGCCGGCTTGATCACCCACCTTCCAATGAATAGGAGTGGTAAGTCCGAACATGGTGGTACGATCGTCGACGGCAACTCCGGATTCTCATCTCCAGCAAAACCTCAATTGGTATCCGGTAAAATAGATCAGGGTTTAATGTTTGTTGAAGAATACGATGCGCTGTATCTGACTGGCGCTGGCAGATTTGATGTCCACAATGCCTTTAGCACCGCACTTTGGATAAATACCAGCAAACAAGAAAAGGGCATGACCCAAACCCTGGTTGGAAATGCAGGCGACAAAAATCAACATTGGCGCGGTTGGGATTTCTATCTGGACGATCAAAATCGCATCAACGTACGCCTCATTCACGCCTTACCTGACAACTATCTGCATGTGCGATCCCGCAAGACGATCCCACTCGACAACTGGCAACACGTGGCATTTACCTACGATGGGACAGCCGATGCAGAGCAGGTGCAGATTTATCTGCAGGGGCAGCCAGCTGATCAGGAGATCTTGCGAAATAAACTGACCAAGAATATTCGAACGATCGGAGCCGGTGAACAATTGGAGGTCGATCGTGCTCTCGCCATTGCCAAGAGCTACCGGGGATTTACCGGAGAAAATGGGATCTATCAAGGAATCCTGGATGAATTGCGCATCTATGAGAGAGTACTTACACCGATCGAGGTGAATTTACTTTATGAGCCAACCCATAGGGCCTCGGAAACCGAATTGCAGCAATATGCCTTGGCACAGGCCACTGAGCTGAAGAAACTCCAACGCAAGATCCAAGACTTGGTCCAAAAGAAGACTGCTATACACGATACTATCCCTGAAATAATGGTGATGGAGGAGATGCCAACGCCTCGTGCCACTCATGTGCTGATGCGCGGACAGTATAATTCTCCAATGCACGAAGTGAAAGCCGGCACGCCCACATCCATCTTGCCATTTGATGAAGACCTCCCTAGAAATCGTCTTGGCCTGGCACAATGGCTCTTTAGCGATCAGAATCCACTCACTTCACGGGTCACTGTAAATCGCTACTGGCAGATGATTTTTGGACGGGGTATTGTAAAAAGCGCCAATGATTTTGGCGTGCAAGGTTCGCTCCCCTCCCATCCTGAATTACTTGATTGGCTATCGATCTATTTTCGTGAGTCGGGCTGGGATTTAAAGGCTCTGCTCAAGCTTATCGTCATGTCTGACACCTACCAACAGTCGTCGATCATCACCGAAGAACATTTAGAGATCGATCCAGAAAATATGTTGCTTGCCCGATCGCCCAGTTATCGCTGGCCCGCTGAGGTCATCCGGGATAATGCACTGGCGGCGAGTGGTCTTTTGGTAAGGAAAATAGGAGGCCCCAGTGTGAGGCCGTATCAACCCGAAGGCTTGTGGATTGACAAGGGTACTTTCTCATTCAAATTGTTGCGCTACGAACCTGATCGAGGTGACTCGCTCTATCGTCGTAGCCTTTATACGTTTGTCAAACGGACTTCTCCCCACCCTGCTATGAGCATCTTTGATGCACCTAATCGAGACGTATGCACGATTCAGAGGGAAGTAACAAATACTCCAATGCAGGCATTGGTGTTGCTCAATGATCCACAATTTGTGGAGGCATCAAGGGCGCTCGCACAGAGGGCGCGGCAGGCATATCCAGAGGATATCAAAAAGCAGATATCCACTGCATTTATTCTGCTCACGGGTCGCGATGCAGATCAGCAAGAGTTAGAGACACTGCAAGCGGCATACAAAGAACAACGTACACTCTTTGCTAACGATGCAAGTGCCAGTGATGACTTGCTAGGAGTGGGAGAATGGCCGCTAGACTCAGGCGACAAAACGGATCTGTCTGCTCTGACCATGGTCGCCAATACAATTATGAATTCTGACGAAACTTATACCCGACGATGAGTCTGTGCAACCATACCAATAGTTTCTACTCTCGAAGAGATTTTCTCACGCGCGGTTCCTTGGGATTGGGCGCAGCTGCACTTGGGATGCTGAGCAATCCTGCAAAGTTGCTGGCGAATTCAGGACAGCTACCTGCCAAAGCCAAGAGAGTCATCTATCTGTTCCAAAGCGGTGCCCCATCTCAGCTAGATCTATTCGACTACAAACCCCTTTTGCAAAAAATGCATGGGGAGGAATTGCCCCCTTCAATACGGGGTGAAACTCGACTCACCGGCATGTCGGCCGGTCAGAGTTCTTTCCCCTTGGTGGGCACTCCTTTTCAGTTTGCAAAGCACGGACAGGCGGGCGCTTCGGTTAGTGAACTCATGCCTCACACGGCAAAAATAGTTGATCAGCTATGCTTTGTGAAATCCATGTATACCGAAGCCATCAACCACGATCCGGCTGTAACATTTCTCCTGTCCGGATCTCAGTTTCCTGGCCGGCCATCTATGGGCGCATGGCTTAGTTATGGATTGGGTTCTGACAATGAAAATTTGCCGGCCTTCGTTGTTCTCACCACAAAGGACAAAACGGGCCAACCACTTTACTCCAGATCATGGGGCAGTGGTTTTCTCCCTTCCGAGCACCAAGGTGCGCAATTTCGGTCGGGGAAGAACCCAGTATTGTATTTAGAAAACCCTCCAGGAGTCTCGCCGCAAAGTCGCCGTGGTCAACTGGATCGCCTGCAGCAATTGCAAGCCCACCAGCATGGCACAGTCGGAGATCCGGAAATATTGGCTCGCATGGCCCAATATGAAATGGCATACCGAATGCAGACTTCGGTACCTGAGGTGATGGATGTTAGTGATGAGCCCGATCATGTCTATGAGATGTACGGAGAAGACTCACGCAAGCCCGGCACCTTTGCCGCAAATTGCTTATTGGCACGACGGCTGGCAGAAAAAGGTGTCCGCTTTATTCAGCTTTTTCATCAGGGATGGGATCAACACGGTAATTTACCTAAGGCGATAAAAGTACAGTGCAAAGAAACTGATCAAGCATCGGCCGCATTGGTAAAAGATCTCAAGCAACGCGGAATGCTGGAAGACACATTGGTGATATGGGGAGGTGAATTTGGTCGCACCAACTACTCGCAAGGCCGACTCACCGATGATAATTTTGGCCGCGATCATCATCCTGGGTGCTTCACACTCTGGATGGCCGGCGGCGGTACTAAACCAGGCATAACCCATGGTGAAACTGATGATTTTGGCTACGGCATTCGCTCGCGAGGAGTTCATGTGCATGATTTTCAAGCCACTGTATTAAACCTCTTGGGCATCGATCACGAGGAACTTACGTACAAATTTCAAGGCCGACGTTTTCGGCTTACAGATGTGCACGGGCATGTCGTCAAAGATATAATGGCCTAGTGGGCATCTTTAAAAACCCTACTTTGGTTGCTAGCTTGTTCTTTTTCCCAGCTACTTCGTTACCAAAACACTCATTTAGCCCTGCTAAACTCCGCTTTTGGCGCCTCGTATCTGAAAAAAATTACGGCGCGATCATTCCAAACAGGGTTATTATAGGTGCCCTAATATTTAAATTATGGATCGAAGGAAATTTTTGCAAAAGACATCGATTTCCTCTGCAGGTGTTTTGTCTGGAGCGGTAAAACTGACCGGTCAAGAAGATCAATTTAAGATCCTGAATCCCAGAGATCGAGTACCCATCAATTTTATTATTGACGATTCAACTGCGCTAGTCAATTTGGCGCATTTTGGGATACCTCAGTTTAAGGAGGTTTTCCCGAGTAAATATCTCCAGGATTGGAAAAAATTGCCTCGCGAAATTCCAGATTCATTTGTGCTGGAATTTTTGGGCTGGTGTGCAGACAAAGGTGTCAAGGGAAAATACAGTATGGTGCCCTACCCAGCTTGTACCGGCTGGCTCAATCGCTTTATTCCTGGGTGGAGCAAGAAAGAACTAGAAGCTAGTTTGGAAGTCGTACGTAAGTATGCTACGCCCAATTGGGATATTCATTCTGAAATGATAAGCCATACCCGTGTCATTGACATAAAGACAGGCTTACCGTATGCAGAAGCCAGCGGCGACTTTATGGAAAATTGGGAATGGAGCCAGAAAAAGAGTGCAGATGAACTGGGCGAATATATCGCCTACTCCTTGCAGATTTTGAAAGACGTAGGCTTTGATTGCGATGGTGTGACCACCCCTGGTGGTTTCGGCAGTCGCAATATTTCCAATCTGGCACTGGGTACCAAACGAGCAGTGGCAGATCTTTTTGGACATCGCGTGGGTCATTTCTTCAGAGACATCATTACCGATCCAGGTAAGAGTGTCCAACCACAGGTGATGCATGTAGAAAATCTAAACTCCGGTGATGCATCATGCTCTGTGCATATGATCGGCTGCACTGGCGACTGGTTCGGAGGCTGGGATGGACTCAACCCTGGAGACGCAGATCGCTTCATCACAGAAGATGGTCGTGCCGGAAGGCTGGTTGAGGTCATCGGATCTGAAGAGCCTGCCCTGCTGGTATGCCACTGGCCAGGCATTTATTACAATGGCGAAAAAATAGGATTTAATATTTTCAAGACGGTGGTGAATCGTCTAGACCAATATTATGACAATTTATACTGGATGAAACTCACAGACATCGCTAGCTACTGGGCAGCCAAAGAATATACTGTGATTGATAAAACACCATCAGGAATTCAGTTGCAGGCCCCTTTTGCCTGCAAGGATTTCACCTTTACCAGTGCTTTAGAAATGCAGCAGCCTATGATGGTCTTTGATGGTAAGAAGGAATCCCTCACTCGAGTAGACAATAGATCACAATTGACTACAAATACCTGGGCGAAAGATAACGGCGTAAATTATTATTGCGTGAATTTGTCTGTTGGGCTTCATTCTTTGGGGGGAATATAGAGTCAATATTAACCTCGCAAATCGATGTAAACCAGTTCTTTTTCGCATTTGCAACCTTCAATCCGTTTATGGGATGAATACTATCTTTAGGAGACTTAGAAGTCCACAATGCAAATGGTTGATAATAAATGGCTGCCTCGACTTGGGGGTCTTCTCTTTCTCTCAGCTCTTCTGAGCTGTTTCGGGAAAGGAGATCGCATTTCCTACAGCGAAGATGTGAAGCCACTTTTAAATCAAAAATGCTTACGATGTCACGGTGGTATAAAAGTGCAAGGTGAATTTAGCCTTCTGTTTAAGGACATGGCCCTGGCCGAAAATGAATCTGGATCACGTGCGATCATCCCAGGTAATGCTGCTGGTAGTGAATTGATCAAGCGCATTAAAGAGACAGATCCTGAGTTACGCATGCCCAAAGAAGGTAATGCTCTGACCGAGACAGAAATCACACTGCTAGAAGATTGGATAAACCAGGGAGCCGAATGGGATGATCACTGGTCTTACGTGAAGCCGATAATCCGCACTCCCGAAATTGATAATGATTGGATCCAGCACGACATCGATCGTTACATATTGCAAGTGATGCAGCAGAATGAGCTGGATGTTTCGCCTCGGGCTGAAAAGCATGAGCTGCTGCGCCGATTCAGTCTAGATATTACGGGTCTCCCACCCTCACCTGAGCTAGCAGACCTATATCTTGCAGGCATACTGAGTGAATCTGAGGTGATGGATCGACTGCTCCAATCACCCCACTACGGTGAGCATTGGTCCTCCATGTGGCTAGATCTCGCTCGCTACGCCGATACCAAAGGCTATGAGAAAGACGCGCCTCGTAGTATTTGGAGATATCGTGATTGGGTCATAGATGCATACAATCAGGACATGCCCTTTACTCAATTTACCATTGATCAGCTAGCCGGCGATTTGGTTGAAAATGCCACTGCTGATCAGATGATCGCGACCGCATTTCATCGCAATACCATGACCAATACAGAGGGTGGGACAGAAGACGAGGAGTTTCGTAGTGCTGCAGGCATAGATCGGGTAAATACCACTTTTGAAGTCTGGCAAGGCATGACAATGTCATGTGTACAGTGTCATTCTCATCCTTACGATCCGATTAAACATGAGGACTTTTACGGCCTTTATGCCATATTCAACAATACGATGGATGCTGATCTTGATAGCGAATTTCCCTTCATGTTGGAAGTGCGTGATTCTCTTCATGCCAATGAGATAGACGAGTTAAGCCAGTGGCTAGGTGCAGAAAATTCACCTGTTCGCGACCAGGTCATCGATCCTGGTACATTGCGTAGCATTATCTCGCCACGCCTCATCCCTGCATTGTGCGATGATTTTAAGAACGTATTAATTTCCAAGTGGGGGGGGTGCAACAATCGCAGTACGCTTGCCAATAATCAAAAGGACAAAAAATATTACCTCCTCTACGAGGACCTTGCGCTTGATGAGCTGACTGGTTTTCGCTTTCGCACGAAGGCCCATGGAGATGCAGCCGAGATCAGAGTACATAAAGGATCTGATGACGGCCAGATTATCTGCACTGCACCCATACCGGAGAGTAAGAAATGGCGACATGATATTTTTCCGGTTAGTGAGACACTAGACGGCCGTAGTACTTTGGTGTTTGAAATCGTTAATACGACTGGACTGCAGCCCGATGGCCTAGTCGATTTATATTCCATCGAACCAATCTATGGCCACACGCCCATTGCTCAAGAGACCATTTCTCAACAGGACTCGCTGCTCAAATTGTATGGCGATGGGATCGAAACACCGGTCATGCGGGAAAAATCTAAGGTGCTTTGGCGAACGAGTCAGGTCTTTGATCGGGGAAGTTACTTGGCGAAAACAGATACGGTCTTCCCGTCAGTCCCTGATCTTTACCATTACGAAGGAGAGATAAAAAACCGTCTCGATCTGGCCCATATGTTTATTCACGAAAACAATCCACTTACTGGGCGAGTTTATGTCAATCGAGTATGGAACCGATTATTTGGACGTGGGCTGGTTGAAACGTTGGGAGATTTTGGATCACAGGCGACTCCATCGGAGCATCGCGATTTGCTTGATTACCTGGCCGTGCAATTTACCGGCGATTGGCAATGGAGCACAAAGAGACTGGTCAAGGAGATATTGTCTTCGGCCACGTACCAGCAATCATCCGATTGGGATGCCATAAAGATCGAACTAGATCCGCAGAATCTCTATTACAGCAGAGCTCCACGTACCCGGTTATCTGCCGAACAAATTCGTGACCAAGCACTCGCTGTAAGTGGCTTGCTCACTCCTGAACTGAAAGGTCCTAGTGTCATGCCACCTCAACCACCAGGCATCTGGAAGATGCCCTACAGCAGCGAAAAATGGGAAAATGCTGATGATGAACAGCGCTATCGTCGTGGCCTGTACACTTACTGGCGGCGCACGACCCCGTATCCTTCTTTGATCGCTTTCGATAGTCCGACCAGAGAAGTGTGTGTGAGTAAACGGATCAACACCAATACTCCGCTCCAGGCATTGGTCACACTCAATGATCCAGTTTACCTGGAAGCTGCTCAAGAATTGGGCAACTGGATGAAGAAACAAGATGGTGGTACCGGAGAAAAAATAGCTGCCGGATATCGCAGAGCACTATTTCGAGATCCCACCGTAGAGGAGCTCCAAGTCTTACTGCGACTCTTCGATGACACCATGATTGCAAAACCTACTCCCACAGAGACGGCACTCGATCCCTTTGATCTGGTCGGAAATACGATTCTTAACCTCGACGCCTTACTCACTAAGAGCTAATGGAAAATCTACTGCGCGAATATCGAGAGCAATCTGCTCAACTAAATACCCGTCGTCATTTCCTCCGTACTTGCACCACAGGTCTAGGTGCCGTAGCTCTGGCCGGGCTGACCGGATGCTCTGTAGACGCCAACGGTGACGAGCGGATAGTGACTGGCAGAGCACTGGAGGCGCTGCAACGCGATTACCATGCGAATGCCAAACGTGTCATCTATTTGCATATGGCAGGGTCACCCAGTCAGCTGGAACTATTTGATTACAAGCCGGAGCTGGAAAAGCTGGATGGCCAACTCTGTCCGGAGTCACTGCTGAAAGGAAAGACATTTGCCTTCATCAATGGAGTACCGAAGATGCTGGGGCCGCAAGGAAAATTTAAACAACACGGTGAAAGCGGAGCATGGGTATCGGAATACCTCCCTCATTTTGCCGAGGTAGCCGACGACGTTTGTTTTCTGAAAGCCATGCACACTGATCAGTTTAACCATGCACCAGCCCAACTCATGGTGCACTGTGGCAGCCCGCGACTGGGTCGACCCTCTATTGGCTCGTGGGTGACATATGGGCTCGGATCGGAAAATGAAAATTTGCCCGGTTTTGTCGTCTTGGTTTCGGGAGGATTTCAACCCAGCGCCGGAAAGAGCATTTGGGGCAGTGGTTTTTTACCGACCGTTTATCAAGGCGTGCAGTGTCGATCGGAAGGAGACCCCGTCCTCTACCTAGCTGACCCCGACGGCATGTCGCGAGCTACACGCAGGAAAACGATTGATGCCATCAATGCGCTCAATGAGAAGACCTATGCGGAGGTGCAGGATCCAGAAATCCTCACCCGAATTGCACAATATGAGATGGCTTTTAAAATGCAAATTTCGGTACCGGAAGTGATGGATATCGGTAAGGAGCCCGCCTACATTCATGAAATGTATGGTACACGTCCTGGCGAATCATCCTTTGCCAACAACTGTTTGCTTGCGCGGCGCATGGCTGAACAGGGTGTGCGTTACATCCAG
>CAJQNM010000422.1 GCA_905479665.1 uncultured Saprospiraceae bacterium | reverse complement strand
TGGAGACCGCGGCGTGCCGTTTCTCGTGGGTCTTTCATCCGCAGCCCTCCGGTGGCGGCATTGCGTGGATTGGCAAAAATGAGATCTCCCTCTTTAGCTCGTCGGGCATTGATCTTCACAAATTCTTCCTTGCGGATGATCGCCTCGCCACGCAATTCGCAGCGTGTGATGCCGTATTTTGAGAAAGCCGCTTCTAAGGGTACCGAACGAATGGTCTTGACATTGTGAGTGATTTCGTCACCACGTTCTCCGTTGCCCCGCGTAGCTGCTCGAACCAGCCGGTCGTTTTCGTAGACCAAGACAATGGTACCGCCATCAAATTTTGGTTCGACCGTATACCTGACAGCACTGCCGGGCTCAAGCTTGAGCAATTTGATCACCGAGTCATTAAAGCTGTTCAGATCCTCGGCATTGTAGCTGTTGGCCAGAGAAAGCATGGGCGTAAGATGCTGGACAGTGGTAAAATCATCAACTAGATCTGAGGTCACTCGCTGGGTAGGAGAGCTTGGATCGATCAGATTGGGCATTTCATCTTCCAGTTGTTGCAACATCTTGAAGAGCTGGTCGTATTCAAAATCACTGATCAGCGGATTGTTTTCGACGGCATATTTCCACTCGTGAAATTTGAGTACGTGCACCAAATCACGAAGGCGCTGCTCGGAAGTGCCTTGATAATGGTCATTGAGAAAATCTTTCGAAAGAGTGAAGAGCTTTTTTTCGTCAAAGGGATTTTTCATGCAGTTGTATCTGGCTTAAATAGAAATCAGGAAGTGAAGATATTTTATCGTGAGCAGAGGTCGTTAAACCTTTGCCCTAAATTTACGTCAAAGCACGGACCTGAATAGGGAACCAGAAAGCGAAAACGAATTTGAACGAGGATCAAGACGTATTGGCACTGATCAGCACTAAGCGTACTCGCGACGAGGGGTTTAAGCGACTCATGCAAAAGTACCAAGAGCGGGTGTACTGGCATGTACGTCGTATGGTCGTTGATCACGATGATGCGGATGATGTGGTGCAGAACACATTTATCAAAGTATATCGAGGTATACACTCTTTTAAGGGTCAAGCGAAACTGTACACCTGGATCTATCGGATTGCGACCAATGAGTCGATTACTTTTTTGAAACAGAAAAAACGAAAACAGACAGAGTCTATGGAACGAGGTGATTTTTCGCTAGCCGATCAACTTTGCGCGGATCCCTATTTCGATGGTTCTGAGGTGCAGTTGCGATTGCAAGAGGCCGTAGCGGCCTTACCAGAAAAGCAAAAATTGGTCTTTCTCATGAAATATTATGATGAAATGAGCTATCAGGAAATTTCAGAGGTTCTGGAAACCTCCATCGGAGGGCTTAAGGCTTCATTTCATCATGCCGTAAAGAAGGTGAAAAAACATCTCACCGAGGTACAATTATAAAGCACATGAAAAAACACGAAGAAGAAATACCTGAATTTTTAGAAGAACTAAAGGGAGAACAGCCCTTTCATGTTCCACCCACGTATTTTCGATCCCTGCAGCAGGACGTCATGGCTCGAATAGGCCAGGAGGATGCAAAACCTCGTACGGCATTCTTCCCAACTGCATTCATGGCAGAGCGCTGGTTTCGACCCGTTCTGGCTTTGTGTGCATGTGCTTTGATCATCGCTATGGTCTGGATCAATCAAAGTCCAGAACCTGCTGAGGTCGCGATCAATGAAAATTTTTCGCAGGAAGAAATCGAACAATATCTCCTGGTCTATCTAGATGATATTGACGAGACTTATTTGTATCAAGAAGATCTGTCCGGGATGGACTGGATTGAGGAGACTGCTGATCTGGACGAAAGCGATAAAATCTGGGAAGGGCTATTGGATGAGCTGGATGAGGAGACCCTACAGGAAATTTTTTAGAATAATAAAGTTAATAAGCACAGATATGAGACACTATGCATACACACTATTTTTAATATTTGCGGCCATCAACCTGAGCCATGCTCAGGACTCGGAGATAGGAGGCCCGCTGGAGGAGCGAATCGAATCTCAACGGGTGGCATTTATCAGTCAGCGTTTGGATCTGACTCCCGAGGCTGCACAAAAGTTTTGGCCCATTTACAACGCGCATCGCACTCAGGAAAAAACCTTGCAGCGTAAAAATATAATCCGTCCCAAATTTGAGGCCATGAACGATGACGAAGCAAGTTCATTTATTCAGGAGATGTTGGAGAGAGAACAAGAATTGCTTGATCTTCGACGGGAGCTAATGGGTCATTTGGAGGGAGTGATTAGTCCTACTCAGACACTGAGACTCTTTCATGCCGAACGTGCATTTAAGGAGCGATTGGTGCAAATGTTGAAGCGCCAAAGGCAAAAAGGACGTTGAGAATTTCTAAGTGGTTTTTCAGAATACGCGCATTCATATGACACTATATGCATATATACTGACAAAATCTTCAAATTTTAACATTTCCAAGCCTGATGATTACCCGTCATGTATTTCCTCATGTTATAGAATAGGTTAACCAGACTAACTCAATCAATTTAAATATGTTATAATATTTAATCTCCTGTTTCACTGAAGATTGGACGCATTAGAAGTTATCGTAATTCAAGGGAGCAATCGATGGAATGTGGATAAAAAAGCCACCCTTCAGCCATTCCTTACTCTATTATTTGTTTTCTTTACTCAACGATAAACGACAATCCTTCCCCCTAGGAGCATGAAATATAATTCAGAACGAGATCATTCTCTCCTTCTTCTTGTCAACGAGTTTGAGAAGATGAGTCAGAAAGATGAAGTGAGCTTCATCAAGGAAATAGATTTCCACAAACTGATTCTCTACTACGAGAGAGAATTGCTTTTTGACAAAGCAATAGAAGTGGTAGACTATGCCATTGGACAACATGGATTTTCTGCGGATTTACATATCCGAAAAGCAGAGTTATTTCTTGCTTTGAGAAATTCTGACCAAGCCATGACATTCTTGGATATCGCGGAAGCATATGCTCCGTGTGAGCCTGAGATTCAATTATTGCGAGCGAAGATTCTCTGCAGTAAGGGAGACTTTGGTGAAGCGTTGCTGCTTATTGAAAAAACCAAGGTAAATGCAACGGAAGATGAGCTCAGCGATATTTATCTGAGCGAGGCGCAAGTCTACGAGACGACCAAGAACTATCATAAGATGTTTGATTGTCTCAAGAAATCACTCGCCTTTGATTCTGGCAATGAAGAAGCCTTGGAAAAAGTTTGGGTTTGCACCGAACTTACTAAGAAATACAATGAGAGCATCCGTTTCCATCAAAAGCTGATTGACCAAACGCCGTATAGCTTTTTAGCCTGGTATAATCTTGGTCATGCCCTCTCTTGCCGCGGCAAGTACGAAGAGGCGATTGAGGCCTATGAATATTCTTACCTCATCAATGAGGAGTTTGAGTTAGGCTATCGTGAATGTGCCGACCTGTGTTTTCAGACCTGCGAGTATCGCAAGGCCATGAGCATTTACTTTGAAGCGCTTGAATATTTTGGCCCGGATTCAGATCTGCTCAGTAATCTGGGAGAGTGCTATCTGAAGATCGGTGACTACATGACGGCCAAAGAATACTTCAGCAAGGCTTCTAAGCTTGATCCGTACAACGATGAAGTTTATTATTTCTTAGGCATTTGCCACAGTCGTGAAGATCGCTGGCTCAGCGCTGTCAACTCTTATTTTAAAGCGATTGAGCTCGAGGATCGACGCGAGGAGTACTTTTGTGCTTTGGGACAAGCGTTCTGTGCGCTAAAGGAATTTACCAAAGCCCACTATTACTTTCAGAAAGCAACGGAATTAGGTCCTGAGCTGACGGAGATGTGGAGCGCTCATGCTAAGTTTCTCATTTTTATCGAAGAGTATGACCAAGCCGATGAGGTGATCCGCGAAGGAGATTTTCATGCGGGTGGAGCAGAGCTACTCTATTGTCGGGCAGCTCTTGATTTCCTACGCCAGGGTGAGAAATCTGGATTGGAGTCGCTGCGCATTGCCCTGCTGGAAAATATTGAATTGGCAGAGGTGATCTATGAGGTCATTCCAGGTCTGCGCAAGGTCATCAAAGTTGGACAGCTGATCGACTTCTGTAAAGTTGAAATCACCGGATAAACTAATTACTTCTTTTTCATTCTAGATTTGGCGTACATCGCCGCGCCCATCACGCCTGAATCGTTTTGAAACTTGGCGGCTACAACCTTGGTCTGTATCTTAAATTTATGCCGGTATAGGTCCATCTTTTTACTGGCGCCTCCTCCGAGAATAAAGAGATCGGGAGAAAATAGAGTCTCCAAGTGGCTTAGGTACTTGTTAAAGCGCTCTCCCCATTCATCCCAGCTTAAATCCAGTCTCTTGCGTGCTGCATTAGAGACATGGTGCTCGTAGATATTGCCGTCATAGAGCAGATGCCCGAATTCTGTATTGGGAAAGAGCTCACCGTCAAGAAAGGTGCCACTGCCGATGCCTGTACCTATCGTGAGTACGATGACGGTGCCATCTTCATTCTTGCCAGCGCCAAACTTCATCTCTGCCAGGCCAGCAACATCCGCATCATTGGCCACATAAAACTTGTGACCCGTTTCCTTTTCAAAAAGTTCTTCCACATTGGTGTCGATCCAGCCCTTGTCTATGTTGGCGGCCGACTTGGCTACTCCTTTTCGCATGATGCTGGGAAAACCGCAGCCGATCGGTCCCTTGTAGCCGTCGTACTCCTTGAGCATTTCCTTGATGGCTTTGGCGACAGCCCTCGGGGTGGAAGGCTGTGGTGTGAGGATGCGTTGCTTGGCGGTCGTCAGCTTCCCACGATCAGTATCAATCATTGCGACCTTAAGCCCTGTGCCACCTATGTCAAAACCTAGTATTATTTCAGATTTCTTGCCCATTGTTTATTTACTTAATTACCTCAATTACCATTGTCACGTTTTCTTTCGGTCGATCGCCAGAACCGGTTTCCATACCCGCGATGGCATCGATGACCTCGAGCCCCTCTATCACCTGACCAAATACCGTATAATCCATGTCAAGAAATGGAGTGCCGCCCAGATCACTATATACGGCTTTTGCTTCTTCGCTGTACACTGAGCCTCTTCTCCGCTCCAACATATTCAATTGATTTTCATCGACAGGTGTCCCGTGGACCAGGTAAAACTGAGACCCCGAAGATTTCTTATCGGGATTGGAGGGTCCGCCCGTTCGTGCAGCGGCAAGGGCTCCTTTTTGATGTATCAAGGCCTCATTAAACTCAGCGGGGACTTGATAGCCAGGACCACCTGATCCGAGGCGCACACCTGCATCGGCTCCCTTCGAATTTGGATCACCACCCTGAACCATAAATCCTTGTATCACACGATGAAAAAGTAAGGAGTCGTAGTAGCCTTCTTCAGCGAGTTTTAAAAAATTGTCACGGTGCTGAGGAGTCTCATCAAAGAGTTTGATAATCATGGTGCCCTGGCTGGTCTTCAATTGGACTAGCTTGTCGGTTGGTGGCTTGACCGAAATGGCTTGCTCTGTAGAGCGTGCCTTGGTTCCTGCGATTGCTTTGAGCGTGACCGTGTAGTTTCCTGACCGGATGTACCGATGCTCCGGATTACTATCGGTAGAGAAATGACCATCACCAAAATCCCATTCGAAATACTCAGCTTTTTCCGAGCGATTGATAAACTCGATTTTAGAGGGTGCCTCCACTTCCTCTTGATGCACTAAAAACGCAGCAGAAGGTAGATTGCAGGAAGCGAGGGTGATCAAACCCAAGCCAATGAAATAATAGACTGGTTTTGTATTCATTAGTTCATGCTTATCTTCATCGGAATGTCGGTCTGAGGCCGATCTGCCTGGCCAATGGGTTCTTCGGCGATTTGATCTATGATCTCAAGCCCCTCGATTACTTCGCCAAATACAGTGTAGTCGCCATCAAGAAACGGATAGCCCCCCAATGTGCGATAGCGCTCTTTGTCCTCCTCCGAATAGGTAATATTCTTTTGTTGCTCCCAACGGGCAAGTTCCTCATCTCCCACCTGGTAGCCTTGCACAATGAAGAACTGAGATCCAGATGATTTTTTTTGCGGGTTTGCCTGGTCTGGCATACGTGCAGCAGATAGCGTACCCTTAAAATGCAGGGCACCAAATTCAGCATCCAGCTGATATCCAGGGCTACCACTACCCAATTGAGCATCGGCGGGGGCACCTTTCGAATCGGGATCTCCCCCCTGTATCATGAATCCCTTGATCACGCGATGAAACAGGAGGTCATCATAATAGCCTTCTTTGACCAGTTTGACAAAGTTGTCGCGATGCTTCGGGGTACTATCGTAAAGCTTCACTTTCATCTTGCCATGGCTGGTCTCGATGGTCACTATTTGTTCTCCTTTTTGACACTGCATACCTGTAATGAGCACCAGTACCAATAATGCCAGTTTATATTTCATATCCATGCTAATTTGCTGATAGTCCTTCTCCCGATAATTCGAGCAGACTGAAATAATGTATGATCTTTTCTTTAATGTATAATTCTTGTTCTTTCACTCCATCATAGGGCACGGGCCGTGTCAATTCATAGTGCGGCCAGCCGTCCTCATCTCTTCCACTAAACTGATAGAAGCCCTCAAAGCTGAGTAATTTGCAAATAGCGATATGCATGAGGTCCTGCTTTTCTTCTTTCGAAAATTTATAAGTGACTATCCCGAGCTCTTGTACACCAATCAGCATAAGTATGCCTTGCAGACGAGGCAGATCTTTATGCCCAGTCAGGTCTTTCACCACGTGTTGAATCCGCAGCCACTCAAAGTCCAATTGCCATTGCTCCATACCCATTTCGAGCCTGCAAATATAGTATAGATTAGAGATCCTTTGCTGATTCCACCCCCTTAATCCCCCGCTCCGTTCAGTCTCGCGACTTTCGAGAGTCGCGGACCCACGGGGGAAACCTGCGTTCCTGGCTACTGAGATCATCCATGCGAAGACGTACCATTTCCCCCGCAGGCGGGGGTCAGGGGGTGGATCTGTTCCCCGAAGAATTAATGCGCTTGTTTGATACAAGGTAATTCCACCCCCTTAATCCCTCGCTCGCGGGGGAAATCTGCGCTTCACACCTCGCTTGCGAGAGCCCGGAGGTGGAATCCGATCAGACTGCCCCTCAATCCATTCACCGATGGCCTGGGAAACTTGAATCATTTCAGTGAGTACTTCTGAGCTGCTAAATCGCAATACTTCGAAGCCGACAGACCTGAGAACATCATCTCTTTGGGCGTCTTTTGCTTGTGCTTCAGGGTCCATGTGTGTGATTCCATCAACTTCAATAATCAGCATCAAGTCAAAACAAACAAAATCAGCAATGAAATTTAGAATCGGGCGCTCTCGTCTAAATTGATAGCCCATCATTTGGCGTTTGCTGAGGAGATACTTCCACATGCAAGCGGCGGATTTTGTCAGGGTTTTGCGATTGGCATTCGCAAAGTGTTTCAAGTTTTTATTGTAGTGAAAATTATTGGCCTTGCAGGCAAGGTCTAGAGATGGCTTCATGTAAAAAAGATAAGTAATTTTGGCAATTCCACCCCCTTGATCCCTTGCCCGCGGGGGAAACCTTCGTTTCCGTCTAGTGAGCTGATTGATGCGAAGACGTACCATTTCCCCCGCAGGCGGGGGTCAGGGGGTGGATCTGTTCCCCGAAGAATTAATGCGCTTGTTTGATACAAGGCAATTCCACCCCCTTAATCCCTCGCTAGCGGG
>CAJQNM010000421.1 GCA_905479665.1 uncultured Saprospiraceae bacterium | reverse complement strand
TCTGTGCTCCACTAATCTGAATGCCATGCCCAGCTAAAATAAATGGACGTCGGGCTTTATTAATTAATTCCGCGGCATCCTGTATATCATGTTTGGGGAGAGGAGGCATCGGATGATAGCTGCGTATGCTGGGATTGGCGCGATATTTAAATTCACACATGCCAAGTTGAGCATCTTTGGTGATGTCTAGAAGTACTGGGCCGGGTCTGCCAGAGTTGGCAATGTAAAATGCCTTGGCAAAAGAATCTGCGATGTCTTCACAGCGGGTGATTTGATAATTCCATTTGGTCACCGCCATGGTACACCCGATCACGTCGGTCTCTTGAAAGGCGTCGGAACCTAACAAATGACTAAACACCTGACCGGTAATGCAGACCAATGGAGTAGAGTCCAGGATGGCATCACAAAGTCCGGTAATCAGGTTGGTGGCCCCTGGCCCAGAAGTGGCCATGGCCACTCCGGTCTGGCGAGTGACACGAGCATAGCCTTGGGCAGCATGTATGCCACCCTGCTCGTGTCGCGGTAAAATATGTCTGATTTGCTCTTGATAATGATACAGTGAATCATACACTGGCATGATCGCACCTCCAGGATATCCGAAAATGGTGTCCACGTTTTCTTCCAACAAGCATTTAATTACAATTTCTGAGCCAGCGATTTGTTTGCTGGATTTTCCCTTTGCTTTGGATGCGCCTTGTCTTGCTTTCGTTGCCATAATAGCTATGCTTCCATTTTATCTGATCGCAGAAAGAATCTGCGACTGTTTATTTATTCGAGACTTCTTTTCCTCATTTCCTCTCTTCTTCCGTCGTTTCCTCGGCGAATGCAATTCGCCGTTACGTTATTCGTCGGTGACACAACCGTGAGTTGCATCAGAAACGGATGTCGCGTATTTATAAAGTGTGCCCCGTGTTACGCGTAGCGCTGGTTGAGTCCATTGAGATCTGCGCTGCGTGATAATGTCATCTCCAACGAGCAGATTGATGGTGTTGTTGTGGGCGTCGATTATGATCTCGTCTCCATCTTCGATCAGTGCCAAGGCTCCCCCCGTCTGTGCTTCCGGAGTGATGTGACCGACGACAAATCCGTGGGTGCCACCAGAAAATCGCCCATCGGTAATCAGCGCCACTTTCTTGCCAAGGCCTGCACCCATAATCAGTGATGTGGGCTTAAGCATTTCGGGCATTCCGGGACCTCCTTTCGGTCCGCAATAGCGAATGACCAAGACATGACCTTCCTCAATTTTTCCTTCGGAGATGGCGTCATTGGCTTCCTGCTCACTGTCGAAAGCGATAGCCCTGCCCTTAAATAGCTCTCCTTCTTTGCCCGTAATTTTTGCTACAGCTCCTTCAGGAGCGATGTTGCCATGAAGGATACGCAAGTGTCCGGTCTCCTTGATCGGTTTGGTGACGGGATGAATAATATCCTGATCGCCAGCAAGATCTGGTATATCTGCGAGATTTTCAGCAAGCGACTTTCCGGTGACGGTCATGCAACTGCCATCGAGAATTCCTTCTTTGATCAGCATTTTTTGCACTGCGGGAACACCCCCAATATTGTGCAGATCTTCCATCACATATTTTCCACTGGGTTTCAGATCAGCAAGAAGTGGTGTTTGGTCACTTATTCGTTCGAAGTCTGCCAAAGTCAGATCAACATCTGCTGCTCGTGCTATGGCGATGAGATGGAGGACTGCATTGGTCGATCCACCCAGGACAGTGATCATTTTGATAGCGTTTTCAAAGGCGGCCTTGGTCAGGATGTCACGTGGCAAAATATTCTTTTCTAAGCAAACTCGAATGGCCTTTGCAACGTCGGCTGCCTCCAGCTGCTTATCCTCACTATTTGCTGGGTTGGAGGATGTGTAGGGGAGACTCATACCCAAGGTCTCGATGGCAGAAGACATCGTATTTGCGGTGTACATACCCCCACAGGCACCTTGACCCGGGCAGGCCTTGCGCACCACCGCACGAAATTCTTCGACGTCAATTTTTCCTTGAATTTTTTCGCCCAGTGCTTCAAAGGCACTGACGATATCGAGTTTTTTCTTGCCATGCCAGCCTGGCGCGATGGTTCCGCCATAAACCAAGATGGAGGGACGATTGAGTCGAGCGATTGCCATCATGGCTCCCGGCATGTTTTTGTCACAGCCAACCACGGTGACCAGTCCATCATACCACTGGGCTCCGGCGACGGTCTCGATGGAGTCTGCGATGAGATCGCGAGAGGGCAGTGAGTATCGCATACCAGGTGTACCCATGGATATGCCATCACTAACGCCGATGGTATGAAATACCAGACCAATCAGGTCCTGGGCATTGATCTCGGTGCGGATGTGGGCAGCCAAATCGTTGAGGTGCATGTTGCATGGATTGCCTTCCCAACCAGTGCTGCAAACACCTACTTGTGCCTTTTTTAGATCGTCAACGCTGAGACCGATGGCGTGCAACATAGCTTGTGCAGCTGGTTGACTTTCGTCTTGCGTGACCCGCTTGCTGTATTTATTGAGTGACATACCTCAAAAGTAGGGGATAGTACGCTATGAAGTGCTACTCAATCCCGTCCCCTTTACAAATGCAGATGGGTGTTGATTTCACTAAAATTGCTGATTATCAGCGGGTTAGGGACTAGTTGTTTACGATTGTGGGGAGGAGTTGGAGTTTAGTGTACAGAGTGTTTTTATAGAAAATTCAGGGGGATGAAGACACATGACATGTCTCCTCCGGGCAATTCATGAATGGTGTGGCTATAATTTATAGAATGGTGTCACTGATATGGTCAGGGCCAGATATGTCATGTGTAGTCCTGCACTGCGTGATTTCGGGTAGCACAGCAAATGCTTGGTGTGCTAATAATCGGGCCGGAAGCTTACGCGTATTCCTGCTCTCCATCCTTCACGAACTATGGGGTAATTGTCTCGCTGGTCTCGAAGATACCATACATGTTCGGCAAGCGGAGAGATGGTGATCAGGTCATTGATACCAATGTCAAATCCTATGCCAAGTGTTAGTACGGTTGTATTGTAGTCAAACGCATTGTTGTTACGTGTAGCCAAAAAATGTCCTCCCGAAGCAAGGACAAAAAATCCTTTTTGAAAGGTGCGCGATTGTTTTGAAAACGTAGGGCAATCGCAATCGGATAGGAAGTCGAATGGATAAATTTGTACCGGTACACTGATGCCGATTAAATTAAGCTGACCAAATTTTTCATATTCTGAGATGAGAGCTCCCTTATATTGCTCAAAGGACCGCTGGTATCCGATTTCGGGAAAAAATTCCAGACGGATGTTTTTGAGGCGGTACCAGTAGTTTAATCCCACGTAGATGCCCGGCTCATATGATTGTTCTACTGCATCATCTCCCGACGTCACTGTGGAGTGCGAATATTGAAGACGGCCTCCGAACTGGGCGGAGAGGAGCGGGCAACAAATGACGAAAAAGAAAAAAATATGAACAAACTTCATGTTGAGATAAACGCACGCTGGGAGCAAAATTGTCTGTAGTCCTTAGTTTGATGTCGCTTAGTTCATCAGATGTTTGCGGTGAAGGGAACAACTATCTTCAATCCGTTTACTCTAACAAAGTCTTTAGTGTTTCTCGTCAGTAAGGTGAGATCGTGTACGATTTCCGTAGAAGTAATAATTGCATCAGGTAGGCGTATTTTAGATGACCTTCTGATTTCAGCCGTTTGATAACGAATAGGTTTTTCAAGATTAAGAACAAGAGACTCGTTGATAAAACTGTGTAAGATCTCCAAATCATCTCTTAAATTTCGGTAATTACAGAAATTGCTGGAGTTGAATCGCTTAGAACGATATCAAGGTACTCTTGACCATGAAGAGGAAGCTGATTTTGAAGAAAGTAAATGACCGTGTTGGTGTCCCAAAGATATTTTAATCCCATGCTGATCTCAATTTAGATAGTTGCTTCTCTACTGATTTGATATCCTCTTTTGACATGGCTCCCTTGTACCTTTGCCAATTCCGTTTATTTTCTTCGTCTACGAGCTCTTCAGTTACACGGATCAATTTTAGAGACTCGAGTTCTTTAATCAACTGGATTGCTTTTTCATTGACAAGTTCGATCGTTATGGTACACATAGCTATTGTATTATTCCCAATTTATGCATTAGATTATCTGCTACAAGGCAAAATACCCGCGAACTCAAGGACGTCCTGCAATTTTCCTTCTCGCCGTAAGAATGCCTACGATTGCGAGGCAAAATCACGGTGGATCCCATGATTTCATTGGTTTTTTGACTTTCGCGACGAAAACCCAAAGCATAAATTGGGATTATGTTTGGAAGCAATTCCTAAATGAGAAATACTAGCCCCAAAGTGGCTTCAAAAGTGCCTCTCATTTATATAACATTGACCTTGCCATCGGGAATTGAGCGTTTAGCGCATATCCCTGTAAGTTGAGATATGAAATCTTTATATCACTTTAGGAGGGATATACTGATATAAGATTAACATAACTCAAAATAATGACCTAAATAGGATTATAATGCATATATTGCACTTTCTTTAATTAATATGAGATAAAGGTATTCAGTATGATACTTCTTGATGAGTACAGTGCGGGTCAATATCGTAAGAGCCTCACAGGTTATTCTTACTTCATGCCCAATCCGATCGACGATGCGTGGTCATGGTCAGACGGTGAGCTGAACATCTTACTTGAAGATGCAGCAAGAAAATTGGGTGAATTGAACTCAGCAGCTCGACTTGTTCCGAACATTGACTCCTTCATACACCTTCATGTCGTTCAGGAGGCGGTAATCTCGAGTAGAATCGAGGGCACTCAGACTCGCATGAATGAAGCAGTGCTTGATGTTTCGGATGTTGCGTCAGAACGTCGAGACGACTGGAAAGAGGTCAATAATTATACGACCGCATTGAAGACAGCTATCGACCGATTGAAAGAGTTACCGCTTTCTTCACGCCTTTTCAGAGAAACGCATGAAATTTTGCTGGCCAGTACTCGGGGGCAGAACAGATTGCCTGGTGCGTTTAGAACGAGTCAAAACTGGATTGGTGGGAATAGCCTAACCAATGCAACTTTTATTCCTCCACATCATGAGCATGTGCCAGACTTGATGAGTGATCTAGAGAAATTTATCCATCATGGTGAGTTGTATATTCCAGATTTGATCAAGATTGCCATCATTCACTATCAGTTTGAGACGATTCATCCTTTTTTGGATGGCAACGGAAGAATAGGTCGCTTGCTGATCATCCTCTATCTGGTAGAACGGAAAATACTTGCTAAGCCACTGCTGTATTTATCATCTTATTTCGAACAAAATCGGGGTTTGTACTATGATAACCTTACGGCCGTGCGAACGGAAAATAAGATGTTGCACTGGCTGAAATATTTTTTGCGAGGCATTTCGGAAACAGCTTCTAAATCCACGCGAACACTGGATGAGATTCTAGATCTGAAAGAAGGCCTGGAGGTAACAATAAGAGATTATTTTGGAAGACGGAGTCCGAGTGCCAGACTGCTGCTTAAAAAATTGTTTTTGGACCCAAAAGTAGATGTGCGTCAGGCAGGTGAAATAACCGGCTTGACTTACAACGCAGCAAATTCATTAATTAAAGAATTTGTGAGCAGTAATATTTTGC
>CAJQNM010000420.1 GCA_905479665.1 uncultured Saprospiraceae bacterium | reverse complement strand
GTAGTGCCAACCATTGTTGATGCAGCGAGTGGGGATGGATTTACTCATATTATCATGGGTACCCGGGATAAGTACAGTTTTTTCGACAATCTCTTAGGAACCATAACTCTGGGCGTGGTGAAGACGTCGTCTCTACCCGTCTATGTCATACCGAAATATGCGGTCTATGCTCCGTTTAAGAAGACCGTTGTGGGCAGTGATTTTCATTTGCAAGATGCATCACTTGTCAGCAAGATAGCTGAGTGGAATAAGAGCTATCATGCCCATATTGACTTCATACATGTGAGTAAAGGGGCTGAGAAAGACCCTGAATTCCACCAGGAGAAAGAAATAATTGTCAGGGAGCTTTTTGAAAAACGCAATCCAGGCTATGCTTTCAATGTGAATGTGCTCACCGACAGCGATGTATCCCATTCTCTACTTGCCAAAGCCTACAATGCCAAAGCAGAATTACTCATTGTTCTCCCCGAGAAGCAGAATTTTGTCAATTCACTCTTCTTTAAAAGTGTGACCAAGGACCTGATCCTGAGATCTGACCTTCCAATTCTATTTATTAAATAATAATCTGACTCAAATGAAGATTCTATGTGCAACTGATTTTTCCGAAGTATCCTACAATGCGATTAGATATGCCTATGAATTTGCGAAGCAGTATCCCGGAGCAAAGATTGAGGTCACGCATTGCATAGATACGAAGCACAGGTCTGATATTTTCACGAAGCTCGATGACATATTGATGGATCAGGCCAAGGAAGATATGCGAATCTTGAAAAGCGTTCTTAAGCCTTCGGAGCACGATATCCAAGTCGATACAAGCGTATTTGTGGCACAGCCAAAATCTTTTGTACCAAGACATGCCAAAAATATTGGTGCGGATCTTATTGTGATTGGTACGACCGGACTGACGGCAATGAAAGATATTCTGCTGGGTAGTGTGACCGCCTATATAGCAAGACATACAGACATTCCCTTGTTAGCTGTACCAGGGACCTGTCAGCACAAGCTGCTTACCAGAGTAATCATCGGTATGGGCCGGGAATTTATCACACATCCGGAGCGAATGTCTTTTATCAGCACATTTTTTGGGTATGCTAAACCAAGGGTGTATTTGACACAGGTGGTGAAAGGGGAGAAGTACAGCTCGGCATTTGAGAGTGAATTTGCTGAGAATTTTCCTGATTACCCACTGGAGGTAATATATTTAGAAATGTCCAAGAGCATCAGTCATACACTCAATCTCTATGTAAAGGAAATTTCGGCTGATCTTATTTGCCTGATCCATCAGCCACGAGGCTGGCTCGGACGTTTGATCCAACCAAGCGTCATGAAGGATGAGTTGTATGGATTAGAAAAACCTCTTTTGATCATTCCTGATTTGGAAGCCCCAATGGCAAAGCCGGTTTTAATAAATGATGAGGATGAAGATGAAGATTAGATATTGACATGTGGTAGCAAGGACAAGATCATGGATCGAGCAACAGACTGGAGCTTAATCATAATTTACTAAACCTACACACATAAATACATCGCTATGATAAAGCATGCAGGAATTTGGATAGATTATAGGACGGCGGATATCTTCAAAATGGAGGGTGGCAAGACAATGATGATGACCGTACCATCGGAAATTCATACGGGAAATGTTAAAGGGGGTTCGAGATCAACGATGCCCTGGGGACCAATGGATAAAGTATCGGAGAGTAAAATGCTCAATAAGAAAAATGCCGAAAAGGAGAGTTACTACGAGCGTGTGAGAGAGGCAGTGGCTGGGTTTGATCGTCTCATGATAATAGGACCCGGAATGGCAAAGGAAGAATTCAGAAAATTTCTAGGAAGGAGCAAGAAATTACATCCCAGAGTAATTGTTGTGAGGACAATGGACTCAGGGACACAAAATCAAAAAAAGGCTCGTATCGAAGAGCTATTTGCAGAACAGTAAATAAGTGAAGATGAAGAAGTTAAAAAGCGCAATCGTAGGTCTCGACTTTACAGAAATAGATGATGATCTCATATCGTACACAAAGTTTATGCATTCCCTCTTATCATTTGAAAAAATTCACTTTTTCCATGTTATTCCTAATTTATTAGGCATCAATGATACAAGTGGTGCGTTGCGAGAACATTACTCGATTGTCGAGCCGATCGATGAGCAGGTGAAAAACAACCTCGAGGAGAAGGTGAAGCGTGTGTTTCATAGCGCTCCAAGTGCGGAGGTAGAAATCGACGTTTTTCACGGATCTCCATACCGTAAAATGATCGAGCTGATAGAAACCTGCCAAGCGGATCTATTAATTGTTGGCAAGAAGCGAATTAATGGAAGCGGCATAACGCCTCGCCGCATTGCGCACCACGTGAAATGCAATATTCTTTATGTACCTGAGCAGGTTGAGGCAGCAATAGAAAGGATAATGGTGCCGACTGATTTTTCTAAGCTCACAGGAGATGCGATCAGAACAGCCTTGATCATCAAATCCAAATTACCAGAAACGAAGATCACTAATCTTCACCTGGTTCGACGACTTCCTTCCGACTACTATTTTGGATTGGATCAAAATTCCGGTTATGTGGATCTTATGGTGGATGCTGCCCAATCGGCTTACCAGAAAATGATGGATGATGAGGGTATTCCCGTCGAAGATTGTGAAGAGGTTCATATGAATGACGACTATGGTAATGTAGCGAGGCACCTGGAAGAGTATGCAAGGCAGAAATCGATTGATCTGGTCATCATGGGCGCTAAAAGCCACTCGGTCATCGGCAATCTTTTTATCGGGAGTACCACTGAGCGCTTTGTAGAGTATTGCAGGTCGGTGCCGGTATTGCTTGTGAGGGAGTAGTCCCTGGTATTCTTACATTTTGTATTCACAACTGATTAATATTCAA
>CAJQNM010000419.1 GCA_905479665.1 uncultured Saprospiraceae bacterium | reverse complement strand
TATTCTGCTTGCTCCTGAAATGCCGCGATTTCAAATTCATTGACTTGTTGGATGCCGTCTCCATTCACATCAATAAAAGTATAGACACCCAATCCCGGATCTACCTTGAGATATTGAAAGGTACGCTTCGGTTCTTGTCCCGAACTCACCTGATACGTGGTATTGGTACGAAGTAACCCACTTCCCAGATTAAATTGATGAGTAATGCGGCCCAGATAATTTAGCCCGGCTTCTGCGGTTTGCTGTTCTGGATCTAGGATGGCTAGGTTGCGCACAGTGAGGGTTCCATCAAGGATGGATTTTGCTCCTTCAGCCCAGCGGCCGCCGATCGAAAAATCATCTGCCAGCGTGGCCAATCCATATTCAGCAACGCGTGGTCGGTAGTCCCATCTTTTTTGGTAGGACATTTTAAGATTGAGTTTTTTGCCTTGCTCTTTGCGCAGGTACACTTTTGCGAGATCGTAATAAAAACTACTTGTACTTAAGGTATCGATCTGCCCTGCACTGATTACACTGTTTTTCTCCTCTTCAAAATAAAAACCCAACGTCCATTTGCGTGCCGTGCCCATTGTTTTTGACACATCGATAATAGGTCTGAGAAATGTCGAGGACCGAAAATTATCTTCAGATTGAAGATGGTTAAATACGCCCCGCACCGCAAAGCCAGGGTTGACATAATTGAGCGAGATCAGATGTTTATTTCCCTCGTAGACATTCTTGCGAAATAGTCCACTGTACTGGTAGCTTAGTTCTTTACTCGCTCCTTTGCGCAATGCAGCAGAAGCATACATGAGGTGTTCATCCGCTTGTTTTAGATCGCGTAGATTCCAATCGCGCGAAAATTCTGCCACTCGATACGGGTTGAGTGCGCGAAAATTGCGTTGCACAAATTCGTGCATAAACGATGTAGTCAGGACCAAATCAGGCTTATCTTTCTTTTGCTTTAGGGTAAAAGATTTATCCAATCGATTATTAATAGCAAATCCGAGATCATCTTGAGCATCACCATCCGAAAAGCGATTCAGATCATTTTTTGTCATACTGACTTCAGAACGCAGCACCCCTTGCTTGCCCAGATCAACGTGCCCACCCAGCGTAAACATTTGGCGCTGTCGCGGTGTGACTAACTGCTGCACTGCACCGTGCGTGCCTTTTGGGTTGCCTGCGGCGTCCGGTGCGATCCAGGCGTATACTTCGCCATTCGACTCGCTGGCAATCTGGATATAGTTGCCTTGATTTTGGCCCAGAAAAGTGAAGCGAGCAGTGTAGAGCGCCACTTCTGCATCAGTACTCCTCACCAACACACGTTCGTAACCTAATGTGTCGATCAGGGCATACATCACTATGTTGGGATCAAAGCCACCATCACGACGTCTTATGGAATTGCTAAAGGATGATTCGATATTGTCCCCCAGCTCCCCCAAAAACTGCTTGTCTTCGGCCGTTAGATTGAGCAGGCCGGCAGAGAGAATCCCGTCTTGCTCGCTGTAGGCATTGAAGCGCAGGCCATATCCCTTGGCCTGATAGTCAATCTCTGCGGTATAGATCGATCGATTGTAACTCTGTACGGAATATTCATACTCAGCAATGATCCGCTTGTCTTTGGTGATAAGCTGATTTGGGGTAAAGAAGACTTCTCCAGCATTGTAGTCTATTGTGTAGTCTTTTTCTAGACCTCTCTGCAGAAGTTTTCCATCAACATAAATCTTTTCCGATCCGGCGAGTACGATGATAAAGCGCTCCCCGTCGGTACCAGGCAAGCGATAAGGCCCTTGATTTCCTTCTACACCGTCGATATTGATACGTGCGAATTTTCCCTTCGACCCAGCGATGGCGACCGAAGTAGATAGTGTCTTTTCCGCTGCCAGGGCCACGGTCGTTGCAAAGCGGGCACCTTGTGTGCGCTTGAAATAATTCATGAAATGACTTTTCGGTCGCTTCAATTCAAAATCACCGCCGATGAGTACATTCTTTCCTTTCGAAAGTTGGATAAATATTTTGTCAAACTCCTGGAGTTGTTGCGTATTGCCTTCTGGTTGAAGTGGAATGCTATTGTCAGACAGCGCAGCGAGAATTTCGATATTGTCTCCCAGTGGGCCGGCCATGCGTAAGTCGAAATTTGAATTTAGGACGAGGTCTTGCCGATTTCCCAGAGACAGGCCCCGCGAAAAACTGCCGTCGTACTTGAGTCCGGTCTCCTCGATGATGGGCCGACCCGTTGCATTTGGGTCGAAAGTGATCGGCTCGAGGGCCTGCATCATGCCATCGCGGTACATAATCGAATCAAATCGGCTGTACCACCGCTCAAAATCAAATGGATAGACTCTAAAGTCGATGCGGTAGTAGGCACTATCAGGCAAATGCTGTATGTCTTGCCAGACCAGGTATGAATTCGTAATGCGATAGTCAGGTACAGCGTGCCCCGTAAGAGGCGTCATGGAGAGGCTGCCCTCCACAATAGTGTGATAGTGCAAGAAAAAGGAATCTTGGCCCGTATGGACTTCTCGATGGTAGACATTGGAGAGTGAATCTGTGACTTGAGCATGTAGGGCGCTGCCTATGCTGATGAGCACGATGATGAGTGCAGTTACCTTATATGGAAAGGATCTTATCAATAGCTAAACAGCCTTTTTCTAGTGAGGTACTACGCGAATAAATTTAACGAGCATCTTACGATGTGCCGATCTCCTTGTCTAATTCCGTACACTTCAACGACTTAGCTTATTTCATTGGTGCCTGGATGCCGACTTTGCCGATAGAAGAGTCTGCTTTTTATGGCTTTTGACGAAAAATGGCACTCAAATTGCTATAGTTTATAATGTATTAGCTAAAAGTTTTTAGATATCAGCGAAAAATTGACCTATTTATGGTGATTAGTACAGTACTAGTGGAGGATCATCTGCTATTTGCAGAGGGTATATCGTGCCTGTTGAATTATGAAAGTGATCTCGACATATCAACGATTATCTGCCCAGCAGGTAGTGATTTGGTCACGATATTGAAGCGGAAGCGGGTGGATTTAGTACTTCTAGATCTCAATCTTGGTAAACTTAATGGATTAGATTTGATATCGACCATCAAAGAACTTGCACCTGACGCACGGATCATTATTCTCACCAGTTACAAGGATAGTAAAGTCGTTAAGCAAGCATTTTTGGGTGGTGCAGATGGATTTATCCTAAAATCCTCACGCCTGGAAGAGCTCGAAGAGGCCATCCAAACCGTGATGGAGAATAATACATTCATGGGTACAGGCGTTCAGGTCTCAGCAAATCCCAGAAGAGGCGTTGCAAGAAACGGACATTATCAAGATTCTTTTAGTGTTAAATACCGTCTGACCAAGCGGGAGCAGGAGATTCTGACCTTGATCACCCAAGCTTTTAGCAATAAGGAAATAGCACAACAATTGTTTATCAGTGATCAGACGGTGAGTGTGCATCGAAAGAACATAATGCGTAAACTGGGAGTAAGTAATACAGTAAGCCTGGTCAAGGCTGCTCAAGGGCTAAGCATAAGCTAGCAATAGTTGAGATCCTAGACCAGCTAAACAAAATGATATGAAGAAAATATACTTCGCTTTTCTCATTCTGATGATGACCTGCGGCGCCACTCTGGCTCAGAGTGGACCGACATTCGTGCTTTCGAACACGGCCGGCGACCCTGGCTCTGTCGTCAGTGTCGATTTTGCCGTTAAGGATTTTGACAATTTGATTGGGATGCAATTTTCGATCAATTGGGATGTGAGTGTCCTTCAGTTTAAGGAGCTCAAAAATGTGACGAGCGCACTGCGTGACTTTGACGAGGGAGCTTTCAACCTGGATCCAAGATTTGTCGATGATGGCAAGATCGTGGTGCAGTGGTTTGATCAATCGCTTGAAGCAAATTCACTTGATAGCGGCACGGTCGTTTTTACCCTCGACTTTGATGTTGTTGGAGCAGCAGGCTCAGGTACAACGATTACTCTGTCTGATGATCCCCGTAGAATCGAAATAGTGGATGCCGGTGAGATGAACGTCGGTCTCGAACAAGAAGGAGGAGTTTTTGGCAGTGGCGGTGGCAACGGAGGTGGAAGCCTGCGGATCATTGGTTCTGATGTGGAAGGAGCTACTGGTGAAGAAGTCTGCGTGGAGGTTACTGTAGATGATTTTACCAACGTGACCGGGATGCAGTTCAGTCTCAATTGGGATCCTGCATTTCTAGAATTTGTCAGAGTCGGAGATTTCGATCTCTCGGGCCTCAATGATGGGTCGTTTAATCTTGCGGATGTCGCCACAGGAAAGGTACCCGTACAGTGGTCGGACCCGAATGCAAACGGGGTGACTGTGGCCGATGGCAGTAAGATATTTGAAATTTGCTTTACCATCTTAGGCGCTACGGGAAATCGTGCGGTAGAATTTAGCAATGATCCTACACCGATCGAATTTGTCGATAACGATGACATGCGCATCAACTTTACCAAGAAAGATGGCACCGTGAGTGTCGGCGGTGGGGGTGGCATGGGTCGTGAATGTGATGTGGAAGGTTTTGCGATGGTGATCTCTGAAGAGACACCACAAGCCAACACAGAGGTATGCATGGATGTTTCCATAAAAGGATTTGTTGAAATGTTAGCGATGGGAGGAACTATCGAGTGGGACGACGCGGTACTCTCAAATCCACGTGTTCAGAATTTCGACCTTACTGGCTTGAGTGCCGGAAATTTTAACCTAGATCAGGGCGCAAATGGAATACTCTCATTCGTATGGACAGAAACAACAACAGATGGGCTTACTCTGCCTGATGATCAAGTAATTTTTTCGATTTGCTTTGATGTCATTGGCACGAACGGGGCGATGACTATGGTCGAATTTACCGATGGACTCACTAATCGTGAAGCCTCAAATACGAGCATGGTACTTCCTTTCGGTCAGTGCGATGGCACGGTCGACGTAGGTGGCATGGGCAATGCCAATGTATCTACCACGATCAGCGCACCCTGTCCGGGAGAATCAGCAGGAAGTATTGATGTCACCGTCACTGGCGGTACGGCACCCTTTACCTTTGCCTGGTCCCTAGATGGTAATCAGATCAGCACCAGCGAAGATCTGGCCAATGTGGCGGCAGGTACCTATGTACTTGTGGTGAACGATGCTGGAGGGGAGGAGATCGAAAATACGGAGATCGTAGTGGCGGATGCCATCGTGATCACCACTGAAGAAATCACCGATGCCCTCGATGGCAATGCCAATGGATCGGTAGACATCACAGTTGCGGGCAATGGTTTGCAATACAGCTGGAGTGATGGGACCATGAATGAAGACCTAAACAATGTAATGCCGGGCACTTTTATGGTGACGATCACTGATGCCAACGGCTGCGATCTCATCGAAACCTATACCGTGGGTGGAACGGGCGGAGAACTTGATTTTACGTTTGACTTTGAAGATTACAATGGCGCGGATATCAGCTGTTTTGGAGATTGTGATGCAAACATCACGGCCGCTGCGACTGGTGGTGCTGGAGGCTACACTTTTCAGTGGAGCTCTGGCGAAACGACAGCAACCGTGACCGGTGTTTGCCCGGGTGAAGTAAGTGTTACAGTAACCGATAGCGATGGCTCCAGTATCTCACGCAATCGCATGGTAGTGGCTCCAGATGAGCTGATGGTCAATGTATCAACGACTTCTGCTCCAAACGATGTGGAGGGCTCAGCACTCGCCGAGGTTTCTGGTGGCACAGCCCCATACACCTATCGCTGGAATGATGGTGACCCACCTTCGACTACGCGCTTGATCAGTCAGTTGCCCCAGGGCACATATACTGTGATTGTCACGGATGCCAATGGTTGCCAAGAATCAGGGTCAAGACCCATCACAGGTGGAGACCAAGAGTGTGGTACGGGCCGACAGGTGATCACGCCCAATGGTGATGGCCTAAACGATGAATTTGCCATTGCTTGTGCAGATGGCACGGACAATGAATTGGAGATATTCAATCGTCATGGTGAGTTGGTCTTTGCAATGGACAATTACAACAACACTTGGAATGGGGTTGAAAACGATGGTGATGAGCTGCCTGATGGAGGTTATTTCTGGGTAATGCGAATGCAAACTGGCAATGGCATGGAGCAGTTTCTAGGTCACGTGACCATCCTGCGCAAACTGAACTAAAAAAATCTTACCGACTAAAGCTACCCGAACCGAATTAAAATTTGCTCATGAAACGACTTATACTTTTTAGCATACTTACGATCGCACTCGCGACGGCTGCCCAAAGCCAGAACGAGGGAGTGTATCGTCACTACCTGCTGAGTCCGACATTTATCAATCCGGCCTACAGTGGTTTTGAGGATGAGCACGAGTTGATTTTCAACTACAACAACAACTGGGCGACCTTTCCAGGCTCACCAAAACTTGCTACAGCCGCCTGGAATGGGCCGGTCGGTGAGCGTATTGGTATAGGGGCACAAATCAGCTCAGAGAGCATCGCCTCATTACAGACGACAAAAGTGCAACTCTCCTACGCGTTCAAATTCTTACTGGAATCCGTAGATCTGTCCATTGGTCTTGCGACATCTTATGAGCAAGTTCGGCTCAAGGGTGAGGCGCTACTCGATCCTTTTTTCGAGCAGGGTGATCTCGCAATCATAGATGCTGTAGGTGGCCTTAAGGTCTTTGATGCTGCACTCGGAGTGCACGGACAGGCCCAAGAGATTTACTTTGGGTTGACGCTGCCTAATCTCATTCGAGCAAGAGTAGACAGTGATCCAAATATCGATACCGAGGCAGAGAGTTCGTTCTTTGAAAACTTCTTGATTTATGCGGGCTATCACTGGGATATGCTGGATTACAATTTTAAGCTAGAGCCTTCGATTGTGATAAAAAATGTGCGTAATACACCTTTTCAAGTCGACTTTAATGTCAAGAGTATCTTCTTTGAAGATCAGCTGGTCGGGGGGTTGACCTATACGATGGGAGGTGGAAATCGAATCAGTCTTCTGCTAGGTGCAGAGCTGACTAAATTTGATATCTATTACAGTTACACCAGTTCGTTCTCACAGTTTCAGCAGTACAATAATGGCGGACACGAGATTAGTATCGGGTTTACCTTTGGTAGTCGCAAGACCGCTGCAGAAGAAGCCGAAGCGGGCAACTAACTGGTTTGAGAATACGAGAGTTCGAGACTACGAGACTTCGAGAGTTCGAGACATCGAGAGAACGCACTCCCTCTATCTTAGATCGACTCTGATTTCATGTTTAGTGGGATCTGAAAAAATCTGATCTTCTTCTTTCGTAATCAGATATCCCTCTTTGGGTGTCCATTTGAAGTGGGTTGAGACATCGGCCAGAAAGGTATGGTGTTCTTTACGGACCTCGATGGCCACGACTTCGTACGCCTGGTAATCGATGGCGAGAGATTGGACCGATAGATCCTGCTCCAATGCCGTGTATTTGATTTGAAAATTTCCTGCTCCCTGCCGAATCGTATCTACCTTGTAGCGATCCCAAAGTGCAGCTTTATTGATGTCTAGGCCATCAAACCCAATAATATCACGGTGCACAGGATAATCCTTTAGCTCTTTTAGTTCTTGCTCACCATCGACTGTGATGCTCTTGCGCACGTCTGCGAGTGAGTCGCTAGTTGCACGATATTCTTGGATGAAGTCAGAGAGATCAAAAAACGATACTTCTTTATGTTCAGGCCCCAGCTCGGGCTGACATCCCACGACAGCAAAACCGATGACGAATAAGATAAACGGAGTCCTCCTCATGCCTTTTCGAGAAGATTTTCGCCCGTCATTTCTCTCGGCAAGGGGATATCCATGAGATGGAGCAGGGTAGGTGCGATATCAGCAAGTTTACCGTCTCTCAGTGTTGCGTCTTGATGATCATTACTCACTAGGATGCAGGGCACCATATTAGTGGTATGCGCTGTATTTGGAGAGCCATCCTGATTGATCATGAAATCGGAGTTGCCATGGTCAGCGATGACCAAAATAGCGTAACCCGCCTCCAGCAACAGAGGAACCAAGGTAGTGAGGCAGTCATCTACACAAGCGCAAGCAGCCTCTACCGCAGCGAATACTCCCGTGTGCCCTACCATATCGGCATTGGCAAAATTGAGGCAAATAAAGTCGGGCTCTTTGGTCTGCACATGCTCTGCTAGCAGCCTTGTCACTTCGGCAGCGCTCATGCTGGGCTGCAGATCATAGGTGGCCACTTTAGGAGATGCCACGACAATGCGCTCTTCTCCCGCAAAGGGTTCCTCTCGGCCGCCTGAAAAGAAGTACGTGACGTGCGGATATTTTTCGGTCTCTGCAATGCGCACCTGTGTGCGACCATGAGCGGACAAGACCGCTCCCAGCGTATTGGTAAGGTTGTCTTTTTCGAAGAGTACGTGCAGGTCTTTGAAATCGGCATCGTAGCGTGTCATGGCCAAGTAGGTGAGATTCAATTTCTTCATGCCATGATCTGGCAGATCGGATTGGGTCAGCACTTGACTGATCTGACGTGGACGATCGGTGCGAAAATTGAAGCAGATGATCGTATCTCCATCTGCGATCGTCGCAAGGGGAGCACCATTTTCATCCTTTGCCAGAAGAGGGATCATGAATTCGTCGGTGATGCCCTTCTCGTATTGTTCTTTGATGGATGCTGTAAAGTCGGTTGTTATATTGCCAGTACCGTGTACCATCAAATCATAGGCAAGCTTTATCCGGTCCCAACGCAGATCACGATCCATGGCATAATAGCGCCCGATCACAGAGGCCACCTTAGCGTGCCGATCTTCCAGAAAGTCTAAAAGTCTCGTCATGTAGTCAAGACCTCCGTTCGGACTCGTATCACGACCGTCGAGAAAGGCGTGAATATAGATTTGGGTAGCACCCCGATCTTCCAGAATTTCGATGAGGTTAAAAAGATGCAAAATGTGAGAATGTACACCTCCATCTGAGAGTAACCCAAAAAGGTGAATTGGCTTGTGCGCTGCAATGGCAGCATCGGCATGCTCTGTTAATACCGGATTTTTTTTCAGCTCGTCGTCTTCGATCGCTCGATTGATTTTAGCAAAGTCTTGGTAGACGACGCGACCTGCCCCGATGTTGAGGTGACCCACTTCAGAATTGCCCATTTGTCCCTCCGGGAGGCCCACTTTTTCGCCATATGTAATGAGCTGGCTATGTGGGTAATTACTGATTAAATGATCAAAAAAAGGGGTGTCGGCCTGCAGGATGGCATCGCTTGCTGGTACGGTGCCGATGCCCCATCCGTCCAGAATAAATAGAGCGGTCTTCTGTTTACTCACTGTCTTCTTAGCTTTAGAAATCAAAGCTAAGAAAATGGCTGTTAACACAATTTTAAGGAATGGCCGGAACGTTTGTACGTCATACATATGTTCCAATCATCTAGACGAATACCTAAAACAAACGATTCGACTATGAGAGGTATGCTTACGTCATGCGCACTTTTGCTGGCTGTTTCCCTATCTGCCAGTCAAGATCTTCCGGAAGCTTTCCGCAAGGGGGACGTTGGCACCATCACAAGTCAAATGGCGTCTACAGTGCAGATTTGCCATCTTGAAGATGTCAGGATGTACTCACGCAGTGAGGCAAGCACTTTCTTAAATAACTTTTTCTCCACCAACGATCCGTTGTCCTATAAGGTAGTACACAATGGGAGCTCTCGTGGCTCAGCCAGTTACAGCATTGGCCAGCTTGATACCTCCAATGGTTCTTTCCGGGTGTATGTTTATTTCGAAAATTCAGTAGGCGACAAGCAGACGATCCGAGAATTGAGAATCGAAAGGGAAACGGAGTAGCGCTAAAGTGTATCGTTCCGCAAATAACTACACAGTTTGGCATGCTCTTTTGCACCAACTCTTCATCACCAAAAGCCTTGCGTAGCTTCGGCTATGCTCGGTTTTGTTTCTTCGATCTGGCACAAAATAGCTGCGCCAAACTGTCACTTACTTACAAAACGATACACTAAAGCCCTACACCCAGTCCAAATAAAGCAAAATCATATTTTACGGGATCTTCAGGGTCATATTTTCGGAGTACTTTAGTGAGCTCGATGACGGTAAGCCAGTCTGTCTGTTTGCGCTTGATCAAATGGAAGTGTCTTGCCACTTTATCTACGTGGACATCAAGTGGGATATAGAGATCTCTCGGAGATATCTTTTTCCATAGCCCAAAGTCAACTCCTCCAGTAGATGACCGGACCATCCATCTCAAAAACATATTGAGGCGCTTGCAGCTCGATTTACGTATGGGAGTGGAGACGTGCTTGCGAGTGCGCTGGGGTACATCTGGCAAACTAAAAAAACGCTCGTGAAATGCGGCTAGATCTAAGGCTCCCTGCCCACTGAGAAAGGCGTCTTCGAGCGAATCGTGGTTTTGGTAATAGTGCTGTAAAAAAGAGAGAAAGTAGATGCTATCCGTATACTGAAATGTACGATGGACAAAGTGCTCAAAACGTTTGCGATCGCGTGGTTTGTGCTGCATTATGAAGTCGTAGGGAGCATGATCCATAAGCTCCATGAGCTCGTGAGACTTGTTTAAGATCGTCTTGCGTTGACCCCAGGAGAGCATGGCCGTCCAAAAGCCAGCGATCTCGATATCTTGGCGCTTGCTGAATCGGTGCGGGATGGAAATGGGATCAGATGCGATAAATCCAGGATTGTGAAACCGATGAAAATAATGATCCAGTTCCCTCTGGACATCAGACCGTTTCACCCTAATCTTTCATCACCTGCTTGATCTCAACGATCTCATAGCATTCGATTTCGTCACCTACTTTGATGTCGTTAAAATTCTTGATCGTGATCCCACACTCAGTGCCATTTTTCACTTCCTTGACGTCGTCTTTAAAACGCTTGAGTGAACTTATCTCAGCATTGATGCCCTGTTTGGTAGGATAGATGACGATGCCATCACGAACGACCCGAACGAAGGAATCTCGCTTGACTTTGCCATCCTCAACATAGCAGCCGGCGATGGTGCCGATGCGGCTTATCTTATAGACCTCACGCACAGCGACTGTCGCCAATATTTTCTCTTCCTTGGTTGGCTCAAGCATGCCTTCAATGGCACTCTTGATTTCGTCAATGGCCTCGTAGATAATGGAGTACGTCTTGATTTCGACTCCTTCTGTTTCAGCAAGGCGCCGCGCACCCAATGAGGGTCTGACCTGAAATCCGATGACAATCGCATCGGAAGCGGAGGCAAGCAGAACATCCGACTCAATGATCTGACCTACTGCCTGATGAATGACATTGACCTGTACAGTCTCTTGCGAGAGTTTGATCAAGGAATCTGCAAGTGCCTCGATACTACCGTCGACATCGCCCTTTACAATCAGATTGAGTTCTTTAAAAGTACCCAATGCCAAACGACGGCCGATCTCGTCGAGACTAATGCGCTTGCTGGCGCGGTTTGCTTGTTCGCGGGAGATCTGGGCGCGTTTTGTAGCTATCGCTCGAGCTTCCTGCTCGGATTCTGTCTCGCGAAATTTTTCACCTGCAGCTGGAGCTCCGTTGAGCCCCAAGATAAGGACCGGTGTCGCGGGCCCTGCCTTCTTCATGCGTGTGCCTCGCTCGTTAAACATTGCTTTGACCTTGCCAGAATATTCTCCTGAAACCACATTGGCACCGATCTCCAGCGTGCCGTTGGTCACGAGCATTTTACAGACATAGCCACGGCCGCGATCGAGAGAGGCTTCAATGACGGTCCCCACTGCTGCTCGATTGGGATTCGCTT
>CAJQNM010000418.1 GCA_905479665.1 uncultured Saprospiraceae bacterium | reverse complement strand
GTAAGGCGGAATAATTACCAAGTCCCGTTTGAAATTTGACAACAGTGTGGGCTCTGTAGTCCCCCCAAGAACCAGTTCAGTTGGCAAAAGTAGGTCACAATTCGAGAAAAAGGAAAACAGCATTTTATGGATGTTCTGGTCGTAATGATTAGAATATAAGTGACATACTTGTAGAAATAGATGGTTTTAAATTCAATTAGAGGTGTCATGAAGTGCCGAAAGTTGAGTTATTTACCACTCAATAATCGATTGACTCTACTGCGATAGGTCTGGCCTATGGGGATTTTGTGATCTTGCAGGTAGATGAGATTTCCTTTAATGAGCTTTATCTTATCGGTAGAGACAAGGAAGGATTTATGAATACGTAGAAAATGCTCTTTTGGCAAGAGATTCTCTAAGTTTGAAATGCTTTCATGAATGAGGATCATCTCTTCGGCACGGTAAATCTTGCAATAATTGCCGTAGGCCTCCACAAATAATATGTCGCCGGGATGAATTTGATGGTGCTTTTTATCCCCTTTTAGAAAGAAGAAGCTGTTCTGTGTATCACTGATATCGGGAGATACTGCTGAATCTACTTTTTCTGAAGCAGTGATCTTATTGACGGCCTTTAAGAAACGTGGTAAAGAAAAAGGTTTGAGTAGATAGTCTATAATATCTAATTCGTAACCTTCTAAGGCAAATTCTTTGTATGCAGTGGTCACGATAATTTTTGGAGGCTGGGGTAGCGTTTTTAACCACTCAAAGCCCGTCATTTTGGGCATCTTGAGGTCCAAAAAAATTAAATCCACTTTTTCCTGCGTGACTATGGCGGAAGCCTCAAAAGCACTATACGCGTTGCCTGTCTTTTGTAAGTGTGGAAGTTCTGCACAATAACCCTCTATGATGCGATGTGCGATGGGTTCGTCGTCAATGATGCAGTAGGTCGTCATGAGCGTACATCTATGTTCAGGTGGGCAGTGTAGGTAGAGTCTGTTTTTTCAATGATCAGTTCATGTCGATTGGGATAGATGTGAGCCAAGCGCTTTTTCAAATTATCCAGTCCGATGCCCGCTCCTTGATGAGAGTCATTGGGTTCAATATTATTCTTGATGGTGAAAAATATTTGGTTGTCCCGCGTTTTCAAATCCAAATGGATGTATGCGTTTTCGGTTAATCTTTCAGCCCCATGCTTAAACGCATTTTCGAGTAAAATAATGAAAAGCAAAGGTGCGAGCTGAATGTCTTTTCCAACATCGTGCATGAACTGAATGTCCACTTTGTTGTGATAGCGAATTTTATGCAACTCAATATAGGTTTCTAAATAGTTGATTTCATTGGTCAAGTTCACCAAGTCTTCTTTGCCCTCGTATATGGTATAGCGCATCATATCAGAGAGCTTCAGCACGACTTCAGGGGCGTGGGAGGATTTTTCTACGACTAGACCGTACAGATTATTCAACGTATTAAAGAAGAAATGAGGATTAACTTGACTTTTAAGGAGCGCCAATTCTGCCTTGGCTTTATCCGCTTGCAATGTCTGTAGCCAACGCCATTGCTCATACACCCAGAAAGCTGCAAAAACTGGAATTGGAATCAGCATAAGATTGACAAAATTTAAGCGATGGTTTTCTGGGTAATCTGGTGTCATATTAAAAAAGAAGAAATAATAAGAGATTATGACGAGTGCATATACAGAAAGAATGGCAATCCTATATTTTTTGAAAAATTCAGGTAAGACAAGAGAAGCAACTCCCAGCCAAAAGAGAATCAACATCGGAATAGTAATAGGATTATTTCTGATGTCCATGTTTCGATCTGCGAGTAGTGCGACAGCGAGTAAGCCGATTACCCCCAGAACCTTGTATTTGGTATACTTTCCGCTAGCCATAACACGAAAATATAGTTATTCATCTCGGCTTGCAATCTCTTTGATCAACGCCATAGATTTTGATGCCAACACTGTTGTTTTCTTGTCGAATCGTATTGGTTTCCGAATTAATAACTGCCGATCCCTTTTACTTGGCGAAATTTGATGCCCAGGGTATTTTCGTAGTTCCGTAAAATCTTAACCTCAGCATTGTTGGCAAAACACATCGAGATACCTCCTTTGCCTGCACGTGCAGTTCGTCCACTGCGGTGCGTGTAGTATTCATCACTTTCCGGGAGTTGATAATGGGCAACGAAGGCGAGATCAGAGACATCAATGCCACGTGCCGCAACGTCTGTCGCAACGAGCACTCGCAAGGTTTTATTTCTAAATGCACGCATGACCTTATCGCGTTCTTTCTGGTAGAGATCGCCATGAATTGCATTTGTGGCGATGTTCTCTTCGATTAATTGTTCGGCAAGTGCTTTTGTAGCGGCTTTTGTCCGGCAAAAAATAACCCCTCGGTTTTCCTGCTCTGACTCTAAGTAGAGGAGTAATGCATGTAGTTTCTCTGAGTCATGGCAGCTCTGATATTGGTGTGAAATATTTTTATTAATGGTATCCTCTCGGCTTACCTCTATGCGTTGTGCATCTTTGGCCAGGTGTTTCGAAATGAGCTCTTGAATGCCCGGTGGTATGGTCGCTGAAAACAGCCATTTGCTTTCTATGGCCGGAAGAAAACTCAAGATTTCATCCAGTTCCTTTTTAAAGCCAATGCTCAGCATTTCGTCAGCTTCATCTAGCACGACCGTCTTTATGGTGCTGAGATCAACTGCCTTCCGGTTTACCAAATCAATCAATCGGCCCGGTGTGGCCACGATGATCTGGGTGGGGCGCCGCAAGCAACTAATCTGACGATCAATGGCTTCGCCTCCATACACCGCCTCGGTAAATATTTTGGCCGAATACTTTGTAAACTTGAACAACTGCTTGGCTACCTGTTTTGCCAATTCACGGGTTGGACATAGCACCAAGCCCTGCACAGAACTCATGTTCGGGTCTATTTGCGCCAATAGTGGAAGTCCATATGCTGCTGTTTTTCCAGTACCTGTTTGCGCCTGTGCGACAATATCCGTTGCTCCAGTCAACAATAAAGGGATGACCCTCGCTTGAATGTCAGTAGGTTCAACAATATTTAATTCACTAAGTCCTTTTACAAAGCCTGAGGTGATGCCTAGTTCTGCGAAGTTTTTCAATGTCAATGCGTTGATAATCAGTTTAAAAGTACACAATCAACAAAGGAGCCATGCGAGAAGTGTCAGATGACACGCACACTTTGGTCTTTGGCGCAAAGATAGTGGCGCAGCGGCTGGTGAAAGTCTTAGAGGAGTGACAGAAAGCGCATTTGAGATCCTATATGCAGAGTGCGGAAGTTGAGCCCACTCCGAAAAGTCGCCAAATCAAAAATGGCCCTTTTGGCGACCTTTTCATTTTTCTCAATTGGCTGATACTCAGGCATCACCCAATCTCCCAAAAGGTGCAAATCTCATCCAAAATTGGCTCATTTTGTGAAGATGACACTTTCCGGAGTGCGCTCAAAGTTGAACTATTTGTTCAGATAGTGCAACCTTTGCACCCGATCACTCGTCTATAACCAAAACCAATAGAAAAATCAAACATGAGATATCTACTTAAACTTTCCTTGCCGATCGTCGCTTCTTGCCTTGTCGTGCTAAGTCTTCTTGCCTTTACAGATAAAAGTCATAATGGTTCTAGCGATGCCACTGATCTAGTCAAAACGTTTGCGATTAATGGCGATGCCATGTTGGAGGTGACTACATCTGGAGGCAAGATCGATGTACATGGAAGAAATGGGAATGAAATAACGGTCACCGCAATCGTGAAAAAGGGCATGCGGAAACTTGATTTTGATAGTGATGCATGGCATGAAGCATTGGAAGATTACGAGCTGAGAATCGAAAAACAAGGAAACAAAGTGATTGCCTATGCCAAGCGAGAGGATAAATCAAATTGGTCTTGGGGCAAAAACGGTGTTAGTATTTCGTTTGAAGTTGACGTACCACATTCGGTAGCTAGCGTACTCAGAACAAGCGGGGGTGGAATACGTCTTACGGACGTGGAAGGTAGTCAGGATGCCAAAACGAGCGGAGGTGGTATACATATGGAAAATACAGGTGGACCGATAGTCGCTAAGACTTCGGGTGGTGGCATCAGTGTCCTAAATCAAGAAGGAGATTTAGATCTTCGCACAAGTGGCGGAAGAATTTCGATAGAAAATGCCAGAGGTGTTATCAATGCCTCCACGTCTGGAGGTGGCATTACGCTAGCCAATACGGATGGAGATGTAGATGTTCACACCAGCGGAGGAGGGATCAGAATAGACGGTAGGGCTACAAAGATCGAAGCAACGACAAGTGGAGGAGGAATACATGCCAATATTTCCGGTGTTAAGGAATCCATCTATCTGAAAACATCGGGTGGTGGTATCCATGCCACACTTGATCATTCTCTGGGAATGGATCTAGACCTAAGTGGAAATTCAATAGACATAGATTTGGAGAATTTTTCTGGAAGCCACAAAAAGAACAAAGTAAATGGAACAATGAATGGCGGGGGAATAAGTGTGTATATGCACACCTCTGGCGGGAAAGTGGATTGTGATTTTAAATAAGCTCCCATCCAAACAAATTCCTCTACGGTATAGTCCGCCCCAAAGATCTATTCTTCTCCAGAATCGCAATCTACTTGTCTGAACCTTGATTTGCTTGATTTACATGATTTCTTGATTGTTGCGATGAGGATTTCGAAGTGCTGTCTCAAATCAGACATATTGATTATTGCGATGCGGATTTCGAAATTCTGTCTCTAATCATGGTCATCCTTTAATCCTACTTGTCTGAACCTTGATTTGCTTGATTTACATGATTTCTTGATTATTGCGATGAGGATTTCGAAATTCTGTCGCTAATCATGGTCATCCTTTAATCCTAATAATCATGGTTCAGACACTTTTGCCATTGTTGTGTACTCTCTTATGCTGTAGACTCTTTGCTCCGAAATTGATCAATAATCCTATCTCCAAATGATAGGCCTCAACATAGTTCATAGCTTGAGCAAGATGTACATCTTCTAAGTTGATTAATGCTTTGATCTCAACCATGATTTTGTCTTCAACGAAAAAATCTACCCGACGTGTACCAATTTCATGGTCTTTGTAAGAAATCTTCATCTCAAATTCTCTTGAAAAATCGATCCCTTGACTTGCCATTTCGATTTCCAACGCACGTTGATATATAACCTCCTGGAATCCATTGCCTAAATGCTTATGGACCTCCATCGCACATCCAATTATTTTATACGTTAAGTCTTTGTATTTCATTTATCCTAATCGTCAAACACCCATGCACCCCACAAGACAGCCCATCCATATGGCACCCCACGCAAGCACCATCCCACAACACCTATCTCTCGAAATCAATGGTTTCACCTAGCCAGAAGGCTGCCTTAAGATACAAAGGATCGTTGAAATAGAAAGCTCCCACACCAGCAACAAATTTGCCTATCTTACTGATGGGAACAAACAACCACTGTCATGGCCAAGATATCGCTATCGGTAAATGGAAATTCTGAAACAGTACACGTAGATCCGCAAATGCCGTTGCTGTGGACGCTCCGAGATTTTATCGGGCTGACCGGCACGAAGTTCGGGTGTGGCATTGCACAGTGCGGTGCATGCACGATCCATATGGATGGGGAGCCGGCACGGGCTTGCGTGATTCCGACCTCGGCGGCCGAGGGGAAGGAAATCACTACCATCGAGGGGCTTTCGGAAAACAATGACCACCCAGTGCAGCTGGCCTGGATCGCCGAACAGGTGCCCCAATGTGGGTATTGCCAATCGGGGCAGATCATGAGTGCGGCGGCGCTACTTAAAAAACATCCTGACCCAAGTGACAAAGAAATTGATCAGGCCATGACTTCGGTCTTGTGCCGCTGTGGCACCTACCCCAGAATAAAGAAAGCGATCAAACAATTGAAAAATATTTAGCCATGCAAAACACATCGCGCAGGAAGTTTCTCCAATTATCATCAGCGACAAGTGCTTTTCTTATTGTGGGTTGTGTGCCGGGCGGAGATAAATCTCCCAAGGTGGTTGCGACCCTCAGCCCAACCATGGAGGGCATCGATTTGAATCAATTCATTTCGATTGGAAAAGACAATAGCATCACTTTGTTTAACCATCGGCCCGAAATGGGGCAAGGGACGTACGCGTCCGTCCCGATGATTCTGGCAGAAGAATTGGAAGTGGATATCGATGAGGTGCATGTCGTGCAATCGGAAGCCAACCGCGAGGTGTACGGAAGTCAAATGGTGGTGGGCAGCAGAAGCATCCAGACTGAATTTGAAAAACTGCGCATGATGGGTGCTTCGGCCCGTGAAATGCTGAAGCAAGCCGCAGCAAATAGATGGGATGTTGGAATGGAGGATTGTACGGCGAGCAATGGCACTATTACAAATACGAATGGAGACGTTCTGACCTACGGAGAGCTGGTCGAAGAGGCAGGCAAACTCACCGCACCGGAAAATCCACCGCTGAAGAGTCCGGCCGATTTTAAGATTATTGGTACGTCCGTGGCACGAAAAGACATCCCGCTCAAAACCAACGGAGCAGCAAAATTCGGGATTGATTTATCCACGCCAGGCATGCTCCATGCATCTGTAGAGCGATCACCGGTTTTTCTCGGAAGTGTGACAGATTATGATGCCGCCGAGACCATGAAGGTCACTGGAGTACGTCATGTATTTAGAACGGCACGAACAGTTTATGGAAACAAACGCGAAGGGGTGGCCGTGCTCGCCGATAATTACTGGGCTGCGGTGCAGGGCAGAAAATTGCTCAAGATAAAATGGGACACCAAACAGCTCGAAAAAATTTCGGGAGAAACGGTGATGAAAGATTCCTACGCCATGGCCACGTCAGATGGGGATGAATTATTTGGTAAGGGAGATGTGAAAAAGGCCTTTTCCAATGCTGGTCAGGTGATCGAGGCTGCCTACGAAACACCCTACCAGGCACACGCTCCGATGGAACCTATGAACGCCATGGCGAGCATCGGGGAAAATACTGCTGAATTTTGGGGCTCGACGCAAAATCCCAACGGCATCAAATCATTTATTGCCAAGAAATACGAAATCCCGGAAGCGAATATTAAAATCAATTACACCTTTATGGGGGGTGGTTTTGGTCGCCGATCCATGACCGATGTGGTCGAGGAAGCAGCCGATCTCTCTGCCCAGGCGGGCGCACCGGTCAAGGTGATCTGGACGCGGGAAGATGACATCACCCAAGGGCCCTTTCGTGCCTGCAGCCTTAACATCTGCAAGGGAGTGCTGGACGATCAAGGCAAAGTCCATGCCCTCGAACATAAAGTCATCGCGCAGGAAATCAGAAACCAAACCGGCGACAACATGACGGCCGGTCGTCAGCTCATGGGCGGCATCACCACCGACTACCTCATCCCCAATCTCTCGGTAAAAGGTGTGCTTCGAAAAAGGCACGTCCCGATTTCCTATTGGCGGGCGGTGTATCATTCCACCAATCCATTTGCGCACGAATGTTTTATCGATGAATTGGCGCATGAGGCGGGAAAAGATCCACTGGCATTTCGTCTGGACATGCTCGATCATCCAAGATACCGTCGGGTGCTCACGGAAATAGGCAAGGTCACCAATTGGCAGGCGCCCAGAGCAAAAGGCACTGGCAAAGGCATTGCCATGGTGGAGCGATCGGGCGCTCATTTTGCCATGGTGGTTGAGGTGAGCCAAAAGGATAAAACCATCAACGTAGACAAAATAATCACCGTGCTCGATTTAGGCATATGCATCAATCCCGATACGGTGAGAGCGCAGACGGAAGGATCGATCGTGATGGGTCTGGGTGCGGTCTATGCGGGTCTGACCCTGAAAAACGGATCGATGGTCGAGCAAAATTTTGATACCTATCCGATGCTGCAAATTGGTCAGTGCCCGGAAATCGAAACCGTTATCTTGAAAAGCGATGCAGCCCCTGACGGTGCCGGTGAGTCGGGCCTACCGACAGTAGCCCCTGCGCTAGCCAATGCGATTTTTGATCTGACCGGCAAGCGAATTCGAAAATTACCGATGGATTTGAGTGGGCTTATCTAGACAGCCATTTATGCAAACGAATTCGAAAACTGCCGATGGATTTGAGTGGGCTCGTTTTTTGAATAGTTGTAATTATGATGGTGCTAGAACCAGATCATCGACCATTCTGCTTAAATAAATAATGGGTTTTTTATCTCGATTAAATTGATTTCCTGGAGTTCTTTGCTTTGTTGAATATCCATAGCAGGTTTGTCCGCTGTTTCAATCGCAAGTTTTTCTACCCACTTGTCACTGGTCTTATCCGTTAAATTGACCCAGCCCACAATATAAAGCATGCCATTGCTGGCAACTTCTAGTCCCTGGCAATATCGCGGCCTGCGTCCATCAGATAGTTCTATAGGACCATGATCAGTATATTGCCTCATAGGTATATTAATATATGAGGTAGTCGTGCCAATCAAGAGAAAATTCGCCCAAAGGGGCTTAGTAGCACTATCAAAGCCGTCGTAATACACCGCCAAAAAGACGACTATCAAGATGGTCTCAATGAGTAATTTTATCCGGGTCCTTTTGATATGGGGATGATTTTTAATTCGCGTCATCATTAATAATTCTGCTTGACTTATCTTACCTTGCCCGGTGCTCTTCCAGCTTGATTTTAAGTGATCAAATTCCATGGCTCTTTAGTTTAAAATAGTTTTGAGTTTTTCTCTGATTCTACTGATTTTGACGCCGGCATAATTTTCAGTTATTCCAATAATTTTGGCAATTTCGGTGTATGGATAATCTTCTAAATACAGGGCAATTATTGCTCTTTCCGCCTTGCTCAATGTTCTAATGGCTTCAAACATTCTTTCCTCATTTTCAGATGGTGCTTCCGGATAACTTGACCGATAATTTTCTGGTATGCTCGTTTCGTGCGCAAGCTCTATTTGTTCTTCCGGTAAATTGCTATTGCTGTGTTTAGAGCTATACGATACATCCAAGTGCTCACTTTTGATTCTTTACTAAATTTGGGATATGATTTCCACAACTGAAGTACGATTTCTCGAAATAGATCTTCCTGGTCTTCTTGGGTATCTCGATACATCTTGCAGACCTTATAGATAATCCCTTGATTTACTTCTACTATTTCTAAAAAATCTTTCTCCACTATTTGGTTTCTTTTATGAAGTCTTTTTTAGATGAATGGCATTGAGATAGCTTTCAAGCTAATCTGTATCTGTTGAATCTCTTGTTTTGGGAATCAGCAGTCAAAGATAATCCAAGTAGAAGGGTGATTGCGCATAGTGCTCTTGTTGGATTCATAATATAACGTCTTATTCAATTCTCGATATAGGTTGTCCCAAGTCGTCAAAATCTTGCACGCGATTAATATTTTTTTCTGGATGACTTGGTCTATAGGCTGTCTGAACAAGTGGTAGGACGACGAAGACTGTATCATGGATATTCTTGAAGGAGCCAACCAAGGAGATACACTAGACGATCTGCTCCGGGAGAACCGAGTCGCTACTCCCGGATTAAGAGGGAGGTTAGCCACAAACTCTAGATCCAAATAGTTGTTTCAATGTTCGCATTAACTCCAATATTGGCTTTTGATCTTATCTGTGCCTTAATTGGGAGAATATATGTGTTCCTCTTTGTATCAAACCAGATGGCCGTCTCCCAAGTGAGTTCTCCAATCTTTGCAAAAGCTTTCATTCTTCCCCAACCTTCCTCCTGCCATTTAAGATTCCCTCGGATTTCCAATGAAACGTTCTTCGGCAATGAAACAAAATGCCAACCACCTGGCGATTCATGCTTCCACATTCTGGTTGAGAAATTATATCTAATCCTGCCATCCATTCTCCTAATCTAAAACCGAATCAGTTGTTCATTTGAACCGTTATTTATTGAGCTGAGTTTTTCTGTCCAAAGACTCCTTTAGCATTTTTACTTTTTCGAATAATCAGGATTGCTTTGCGGCATAGGTGCATCCACTTGGCGACGCCACTCACCTAATAATTCCAAAAGCTCCTGCGCTTTTTCAGGATTCGCTTTTTCCAGATTATTCTTTTCACCTACATCCTCCTTGAGATTGTATAATTCTATGTGGTTATCCTCCAAAAATTCCATCAATTTCCAATCGCCTTGGCGGATAGCGCTTACAGGCGTAGTGGTAGGATAATAATGTGGGTAGTGCCAATAGAGCGCTCGTTGATTCAAAGCAGCTTGAGGATTTTTTAAAACAGGTACCAGGCTTATTCCATCGAAAGCCTCCACCTGCCTTGGATCGCCTTTAAGATTTGCCATTGCCAATAGTGTGGGGTAAAAATCCTGCGTAGTAATCGGGTAATCAGTTGTGGTGTTGGGAATGGTTACCCCTGGCCAGCGAATGATCGTCGGAACTCGAATTCCGCCTTCATACAACGCTCCTTTGCCTGAACGCAGAGGAGCATTGTCAGTGACTGTCTGCCCATCCCATTCATTGATAAATCCTCCATTATCTGAAGTAAATAGTACGACGGTATGATCGGCTAAATTTAGCTCATCTAATTTTTGCACCAATCGCCCTACATTCTCATCCAGGCTATGCACCATCGCCGCATACATTGCATTCTGATGAGACATCCCTGAAGC
>CAJQNM010000417.1 GCA_905479665.1 uncultured Saprospiraceae bacterium | reverse complement strand
AATGGAAATTAATATAATGAGCTGTGAGCTGTGAGCGGTCAGCCATCAGGAGTCAGGGGTCAGGAGTTTGGAGACCTAGAATAATGAGATTTGAGGGGGAGTTTAAATTTTTAGCTTTAGAAATAATTTAATTGTTTTAGTATGAAAAGTTTTATTTTAAGTTTGACAATGGTGGCGGTGGCCATGACCGCATATGCACAAGACGACGTCGCCGTAGGCGTCTGGAACTGGAGTTTTGACAATCCAGAACAAGGTGTGATGAATGGCACGATGACAATAGCTCAGGAAGGGGACACACTCAAATGTGTGATGTCTGGTCCCGAAGGAGATATTGATATGGAAGGGTTGGAAATGGAGGACAACAAAATGACCAAGGGCTACATCATGTACAATGGGATGAAGGTTGACTTCAAGGGTACTTTTTCTGGAGATAATTTCATGGGAAAACTGATTGTGGACTACAATGAAATGCCCTTTAACGCCACCCGCAAGGAAGAGTAACGAAACTGTATTCTAGCGGATAAAAACAATGGCCCTTCTGTCTCAGTGATGGAAGGGTTTTTTCATACGTTTCAGAGTGATCTATGAGATATTCGCATCTTTAGTCGATGTCTTCTAGACTAGTGGGTCGATTGTTGGTGTCAATTGTTGGAATCGCAGTATTCCTTTTCGTATTACTGAAGGCCCAGGGCTCATCCTTTACCCACGATGAGAGTTTCTCATACCTGCATTACGTCGATGACTCTTTCATGGAGTTACTCTCCTATGCAGATGCGTATACAAACAATCACATCCTGAATAGTATCGGGATGAAATACTCGGAGATGCTATTTGGCTCTTCTGAGCTGGCGTTGCGATTGCCCAATGTTCTCCTTTGTGCAGTATATCTGATCTATGCACTTTTGTTGCTGAGAAACCTACACTTAATTGTGCTGTGCGCTTCTTTTATTCTCCTTGCCACTCACCAGCCACTGATGGATTTATTTGGGTTGGCCAGAGGGTATGGACTTTCGTGCGGATTCATGTTGATGAGTTTGTTTCATTATTTCCGGATGGAAGAAGGGCCCCAACGAAAGCACCTGATCATTTTTCATGGAGCGGCATTACTTGCTATTCTAAGCAACTTTACCTTGCTCATCTACTATGTTGCTCTGTTGCTTGTACATAATGTAACTGCTATGCTAACGCCAGCTGAACCGCAGCCCGGCATTGCTCGGAAATTGATTGCCGCAAATCGAGCACATGTGATCCCGTTCTTGATAAGTGTAGGGATTCTTTACGAGCCAGTGAGAAGATTGATTACGTACAACGCATTAGATTTCGGTGGCAAGGAAGGTTTTTTCGAGAGCACGGTGGCCTCCCTGATTACCATTTCTCGGCCGGAGATAGCTTTCACATCCAGCCTAATGCTGATTGCGCAGCTCGCTGTAGCACTTATCCTGGTACTAGGTTTTGTTGTGATTTTGCGAAAGTGGAGGGAAAGGGATATTCGATTTTTTGCCGAACAGCGAGCGCTTGTCATCCTAAATATATTGATATTGCTTATGGTGGCAATAATTGTTGCGCAACATATTCTGCTTGGTGCAGACTATCCCGTGGGTCGATTTGCGGTCTTCCTATTTCCCATTTACATAATTCACTTCGGCTTTCTAGTGGATTATTTTCTGCATTCGAAATTCCGAAGTGCATTACTTGGAGGTTTATCTGCACTGGCTCTATTCTCCCTGGTTTCTTTTGTGCTGCGCGTAGACCTAAAGAAAGCCGGTGAGTGGGGTTACGATTCTGAAACCAAGACGGTGATCGAGCTAATCACTAAGCATCATCAGGATAACAACGGCGGTAGAAAAATGACTCTGGGTACCCATTGGCTTTTCGAACCCACCAGCAATTTTTATCGAGTGACTCGCGGATTGGATTGGCTAGAGCCGATCGAGCGCGAAGACTCACAAAAGAGTGGGGCTGACTACTGGTATCTGCTGGCGGATGATCTTCAGCAGTTCGATACCCATGGGTATACTGAGATCGTGAATTTCAAAGAGGCCGGGACCATTTTGTTGAAACGGCTTGAAGAAAAAAAAGGGGAATAAAAAAAAGGTGTTGCACAAAGTACAACACCCTACTAAAACCTTGGGTAATAATTACTTTTCGACTACTTTTTCACTAGTCTCTTAATGGCATTCCCTGATGTCGACTCGAGCGTCACCAAGTAAGTGCCCGCAGGAAGACCACGCAAACTCAAGGTGCTCAATTGATCGAAGATTTTATCCTGTTGCAAAACTTTTCCATTCACATCGAGCAGTCGCAACGTGCCACTTCCCTTGAGCCATGGTGCCTCGATGCTTAGTGTTTCCGAGACAGGATTTGGAAAGACCGACGTCTTGGTCGATTGGCTAAAATCCTTGATGGCCACCGAGCCCGTATTTTCAAAATAATAGGATAGTCCGGTGACTTGCATGACAAGTAAATCCATGTCGCCGTCTCCATCCATATCTCCAAACTCAGGAGCAGCAGAACGGACAAAGTCCATTCCGTCAAAGGGATTGTCAGATCCCGTCAGTTCGGTCATGGTGCCATCATCGTTGCGGTAGGTAAGCAGTGTTCCATCTACTTTGCCGATCACTGCGTCTAGATCACCATCGCCATCAAAGTCTGCCATCGCTGGTTTTACACTAAAATTGACGGTCTCATCAGAATCATAGAAAATGCCTTCGAAGGGATTGCTGGCAGCATCTTCCGCAAATACACCGTCGTTGTTTGCATAATATTTTATAAATCCAGCTTTATTGCCGATGAAGGCATCGAGATCGTCATCACCATCCCAGTCCGCAAAGGCGATATTTTCATTGTCACCGACGTCGATTCCGCCGAGCGGATTGGAAGCTGCATCGCCCAACGTGTAGACGTCATCCCCATCATTTTGAAGAAATACGATTCCGTTTTGGTAGCTGCCGACAAAGAGATCGGCATCACCATCTGCATCTAGATCGGCAAAGGCGGGCGAGGAAACGTAGCCTACTTTAAATAAGGAGGTGTCGACAGAATGTGGGATGTCTTGCACAAAGGTTCCACCATCATTGGTCATACGAAGTAATGTGCCTGAGAATTCCCCAGCGATGAGGTCGAGATCACCGTCGCCATCCAGATCGCCAAGTGCGCCATTGAGGTTTGTACCTAGATCTGGAATACCGAGCATATTGTATGGTACCACGCTCATCACGCCATCGTCGTTTTGCACATACTGTACTTTACCTGTGCTTGCCCCTACTAGAACATCCAGATCCCCATCGCCATCCAGATCTCCGAATGCTGGTGCTGCATTGTTGTCGAGAGTCAGTCCATTGAATGGATTGTCCTCTGCTCCCACAGCAGTATATGCCCCCGCATCATTAGTGAAGTAGGCTAGCTCACCTGCCTTGTTCCCAACAACTAGATCGAGGTCTCCATCGGCATCAAAGTCAACCAGCACTGGAGCGGCGGATTCTGAAACATCTACAGCGTTAAAGGGATTGTCTGCAACTTCCGTACGCTCCGTAAATGCGCCATCAACATTTTCAAAGTATGCAATTGCCCCACTGTACTTACCGATCACGGCGTCGAGATCTC
>CAJQNM010000416.1 GCA_905479665.1 uncultured Saprospiraceae bacterium | reverse complement strand
TGGGAAGGTTAAGTTGAAATGGCAACCAGGATTTTCCATCCGTGTATGATATATATAGACCGGTTTCGGTGCCTCCATAGAGCATGCCCGCTCGGGTGGGATCCTCGCGTACTGTTCGTACATGGGCTTCGTCTGCAAAGCCACGATCTCGACGCTCCCAAGTTTTTCCAAAATCTGAGGTGACGAATACCATCGGGGTAAAATCATTAAACTTATAGCGGGTAAATGCCACGTACACTTTGCCTTGGTCATGACTACTTGCATCAATACAATTCACCATTCCCTCTGCGAGGCCTGGTGGAGTGACATTGGTCCAACTATCTCCTCCATCTTGCGTGATGTGGATGAGACCATCATCGCTCCCTGCCCAAAGTACGTTAGCATCGTGCGGTGACTCTTCCAGGTACATAATCGTCTGATAGTTTTCACCGCCTGCAGCTTCATTGGTGATCGGACCACCACCCCAAGTCAGTTTATCTGGTCTATTGTGGGTAAGATCGTCGCTAATCTCTTGCCAGGTGATGCCTCGATCGGCAGATTTGAGCACCTTGTTTCCGGCATGATAGATCACATTCTTATCGTGCTCGGAGACTATAATCGGGGCATTCCAATTAAAGCGGTACTTCAGGTCGGCTGGGTTTTGGCCAAGGCCCAGTTCCGGATAGGCCATAATGTCTTTTTCGAGTTTGAGCTTGCTGTCAAACTCATTGATGATGCCCTGGTAACATCCCGAATAAACGAAACGCGGATCGTCAGGATCGAATGCATTGTATGCGCTTTCGCACCCACCGACCGAATAAAATTCACTGTAGGGGATACCACTCCCTGGCCAGGCACTGGGCACTGCTATCGAAGAATTATCCTGCTGGCCTCCATACACGTAGTAGGGAAATCGGTTGTCGGCACTGACGCGATAGAACTGTGCAGTAGGTTGGTTTTGTTGGGTGCTCCATGTCCGAGCACCATTGTAGGAGATGTTGCCACCCCCATCATTTGCCTGGCCCAAGACCAGTGGATTATCTGGATGAAACCAAAGGTCGTGATTATCTCCGTGGGGTGTTGGCACCTGTGTAAAGGTCTTACCTCCATCCAGACTCTGATTGTATGGTGCATTCAGTACAACCACATGATTAGGATCTGTTGGGTGAGCGTAGATATGCATATAGTACCACGAGCGGGTGCGTAAAATGCGATCGTCATTGATCAGGGACCAGGACTTGCCGTGATCGTCTGTGCGGTAGAGACCGCCCTGCTCCGACTCGATAATGGCAAAGGCACGGCCTGGCTGTGCGGGTGAGGCAGCGACCCCAATTTTTCCCATCAGACTATCGGGTAGGCCGGTTGTCATTTTTGTCCAATCATCACCTCCATTTGCAGAGCGCCAAATGCCGCTGCCTGGGCCACCACTGCGTACTTGCCAGGGCAGTCTTTGGTGATCCCAAAATGCGGCATAAAGGATGCGGGGATTGCCCATATCCATACTCAGGTCCGATACTCCCGAATTCTTGTCTACAAAAAGAACTTTGTCCCAAGTGGTGCCACCGTCGAGGCTGCGATACACACCACGATCTTCGGTGGGCTGATATGGGCTGCCCTGCGCGCCAACGTAGACCACATCCGGATCAGAAGGATGCACCCTGATTTTGCAAATTTGGCGCGTCTTATCCAGGCCGATATGCTCCCAGGTTACACCCGCATCTGTCGACTTGTAGACACCGTCTCCGTGCGAGGTCATCACCCCACGAATGGCTGCTTCACCCATGCCGACATAAATGACGTTGGGGTCGGAGGGAGCGACTGCAATAGCGCCAACAGAACCCGTTTTAAAATATCCATCGGAAACATTTTTCCAGGTGGCACCGCCATCGGTCGTTTTCCAAACTCCGCCACCAGTCGAGCCAAAGTAGAAAGTGAAAGGATCCTGGACCACACCACATACCGAGGTAGATCTACCTCCCCGAGTGGGGCCGATGTTGCGCCATTGCAATCCTGGTGAGAATATAGAATCGGGCATCACAGTCGTGGATATAGATGGTTGGATTTCTGCCTTTTTCTTATTCCTTTTTTGAGCAAACAATGTGCAGATCGTGGCAACTAGTGCCAATGTCAATAGAGCTCTTTTCATGGTAACTTTTTCTGATCAACTTAATGTAAGAAAAGTTACTGGCAGCAGGTAGGTAGATCTTGGGACTATTCTCGACTATCCTGCAGATCATTTTTCTTGGGTGTCGGATCACTCAGACTCCTCATGAAGGCAATGATGTCAGCAATTTCCCTCTCATCAAGATCCAAGGGAGTGTCAGGCAACGTCTGAAAAGGTACTTCATATCCGAGCCCGATTCCGCCACCTTTACATTGAATTAATTTATCCCAAATGGCGGTGTACATCGCAATGCATCAAGATTAAATTAATATTAAAGGAATTTACGAATTGGTAACATTAAGGGGTCAAATAGTCTCTACAGACTGGATGACGGAGCAGATAGCACGGAAAGAAGTTTCTCTGTACTAATTCGCTTTCCACAAATGATGAGAGCTACTTTTTTACCTGAAAGGCTCACGGATAGATGGTGCAACGCGGCAATGCCCATGCCTGCCGATCCTTCAATAATTGTTTGATGAAAATCAATCATCCAGCAAATTGCATCTGCAATCTCTGGCTCCGAGATAAGCAACCAATCATCAACGAGTTTTTGGCAGATCGCAAAAGTGATGGAATCTTGCTCCATACCGCCGGCAGTGCCATCGGACAGTGTGGGCCTACTGATGTCTTCCGTAATAATGGATCCTTGCTCAATGGAGCGGATCATTTCGGGGCTCATTTCAGGCTGACATCCAACAATCTGAATGGATGGGTTGACACTCTTAAGGAAGGAGGCAATACCTGAGATAAGGCCACCCCCACCTACCGGAACAATTACCGTGTCCAGTTCAGGAATTTGCTCAAAGAGCTCCAGACCAATGGTACCCTGTCCAGCAATGATGTCTAGATCACTGTAGGGATGCACCATCGTATATCCATGCTCTTTGGCCACTCGCCCTGCATATATCTCCGTATCGAGACTTGTCTGACCATGCAATTCAAATTTAATCCCGAACGATTTAATAAAATCGAGCTTCGCTTGGCTTACATTTTCCGGCAAAAATACCTTGCCATTCAGATTCAGAGTTTTCATTGCATGGCAAAAAGCGGCTGCATGATTTCCTGTCGAGGCTGCCACAAAAAATGCCTTTGAGCGTTCGATTTCGGGTATACTCAATATCTTGTTGTAAGCACCACGAGCCTTGAATGATCCACTCACTTGTTGGTTCTCCATTTTGAGGAAAACAGAACCATTGATCAACTGACTGAGAGAAGGACATTGTACTGCAGGCGTGCGATACATGTATGGTGCCGTGCGGTCTGCAGCAACTTGAATGAGTTCTTGCATTGCGAATTTTATTTGGCTGGTTGTATCAAATTTTCCAGCAAGATATAAGGTATTCCCTGGTTTGCCCAGTGCTCGGTCAATGTGGGTCTAGTCGGCACCTCAAAAGTGAGTGACCCGAGCAATATGTCAAGATCGTTGTCGCCATCATGATCCGCGACATCCATCACCAACCATCTCCCGAGATTTTCATCCACAAAATTATTGACGTAAAATTCTCCACTTCCTCTGTTTTCTAAATACAGAAAGCTCTCAGGTTGATCATTGCTAAAATCTGGAAAGAACGAAATAGCAGCAATGTCAAAATCACCATCTTGGTCAAAGTCATGTGCCTGGGCATCATACGCTCCCGGAAGTGGTTGAAACCAATCCAACTCATATTTCTCCCCGGGCACGATGCAGCGATAAAGGTAAATACCATGGTATGGTCGCTTGATCGGACCGAAGTCGGCATTGTCTCCTGCGGTATAGAGAATGTCTTCGAGTCCATCCTTGTCGAAGTCTACCATGGTAAATCCGGAGGAGCCGTGCGATGGAGAAAATTTCAACACTGGCTGAACATCAAAATTCCCACCTCCCAAATTCATCAGCGTGTAGATCATTTCATTTCCTTGTCCAAATAAAACCATAAGATCCGGTAGACCATCTTGATCGAAATCACGCACTTCACTTTTTATCGGACCTGTTTGGTTTAGCAAGGTCTTTCCACTGTATTCACCGTTTTGTTTTTGCAAAAACAATGACAAACGGCCCCGCCATTTACCGTACTCACAAACAACCACATCCTGCAATCCATCTTGATCAAAGTCCTCGTAGACAGCGTGCACAGGTCTATTTAATTGATCGATTATTTTTTGCGGTGCCTGACCAGCTGCATAAGGCAGGGCCATGATATATCCGGTCGACTCATCCGAAGGCGAAAACGATCCCATCACTGTGATCAAACTTCCACCTTCCAGAGGATGCATCTGTACAGCTCCTTCTCCCACTTCCGCTGTTTGAACCAATCGATGACGACGATCCCATTTGGAAAGGACCTTCTTATTTGCATCGGCTGTGATAATACCGTCGGAACTCAGTTGAACCATTGTTGTAGAGGGAGGTATAAATCGATATTCAGGTATGACTTGCCGAAAAAAAGAAGATTTACTTCCCTGTGAAATCTTCCCGGTGGTTGTCATTGCATCTGGCGCTAAATCTATTATATAGGTAGCGATTTTTTCAAATTCTTGAGCAGACAGCTTCGAAGTTTGCTCTACCGGATAGTCACCCAAAAACGCTTGTTTCTCTGCTCCGGGCACTCCCATCATTGCAGCCATGCGGGGCAAGACAATGTTTTCCCATGAAGACCTGTCGAGCAAATCGGGATCCGGCAGGGTATGGCAACCCACACAATGTTGTTCCATCAATTCTTTTCCAGATGAGACTCCATCGGAACAATAGATCAACAGCAGTCCCAACACACTAAACAGAACAATCCTCTCCGATTTCCCAAAAGTCATATACAATCCCTATAGATTTTACCCCAATGGTGAAGAAACTGAATCTATTGTTGCTCTTGCAATGTTGTCTTTTAAATTTGTATGAATTAATTCCCCTCGCTAGATCGGGCAGTTTTTCAAATACTTTTCAAAATTGAAACCAGGTGCAGCAAAGTTCTTTGTGATATACTAGATGATCGAAAATTGTCGATTTACGAGAAAGTGATACCCACCCTTTACTTTCAAATCAAGCATCGTCGTCAAATACTTAGTTGCAAACCTATCCATCTGGGTCCAGATTTATCACACCACTCCGTCTTAGGCAAGAAATGTACTTGTCCTCACTGATAGACTTCCTCAGAGGAGGAGATTCACTCAATCACATTTCGACATATGTCACAGGACTGGCATTTTCATCAAGAAACCTTGCGGCTGATTGAATTTTATCGAACATGCACTTAAGGTAAAAAAGCTCTAACTTTAAGAGATCATGGGAGCTATCAAGACACAGCATCTACCAAATTATTCCATTAAAGACTATCGTCTATGGGAAGGAAATTGGCAGCTGATTCAAGGAGTCCCATTTTCGATGAGTCCATCTCCCACCAGAGCGCATCAGAAAATGGCTAAAGATCTCCTTATCTGGTTAAACTTAATGCTGGATCGCTCACCATCATGCAAGTGTGAAGTCTTGTACGAATTGGATCTATTGGTCGACAATCACACGGTGGTTCGGCCAGACCTGATGGTTCTTTGTGGGCCTCATGCTGAGGATTATCCTGACCAAGCTCCAAGTCTCATCGTAGAAGTCTTGTCGAAAAGTACAGAGCAGATGGATCGCCAGATAAAAATGGGAATTTATCAGCGTTTCGGCGTATCACATTACTGGCTGGCAGATCCTGCTTCGGGGCTGCTTGAGTGTTTGGAGTTGCAAGAGACATATCAGCTCGTCGCTCAGCCTGATCAAATCAATTTAGATGAGTGCGTGGTGGACTTGGATTGGTCGTTGCTTGATATAGTCAGCAGTTAGGAACAAATCTAAGAGGCTCTAACCTAATAGTTAAGGTGCGCCAAAATCTGAAGTCGCCCACCTAAAAATCAATCAACGCTGTCCAGACACTGAGCTGCAAATCATCCATCCTGGTCCAGATGGGTCTCACTACCCCATCGTACGCTGAGATGCAATTGTAGTCGCCAAAAAACACCTGGTCAGTCGGTGTAAATGGAGAGGTACTTACCTTCTCATTTCGAAAGGTCACGCCACCATCGAAAGAAGCCGCGAGATATACATCCGTCTGATTGTCCGCATAATTTCGTCGGTCATAAAAAATGCAATAAATCGCACCTGTTACCGGATCGACGGCCATCCAGGTGAAGAATTGATGTTTGCCCGGTGCATCATCATTGACCCTCACGGGCGTGCTCCATGACTCACCATAATCACTTGATTTGATCACCCACACATCGGTATCGTCTTCGCCGGCCGATTGGTCGCAATAGTTTATGTAGATGTTTCCGCGGTGTGGTCCTTCACTGAGATCTGTAGCGGTAATGGGCATACCATTCGCTCTCCCTAGTCCAGGAATCACGATGTCCCACCCTCCTTGCTGGCTGGTCACCTCAATATCGTTTTCAAGCCAGCTCCGTCCCAAATCGACAGATTTGTCAAAGTAGATCTTGCTGTCATACGCCCATGCTACGTAGACCGTACCATCTGGTCCCACCGCAGGCACCGCTCCTTCCGTAGTTAAATCTCCATCAATGCAATCTCCCTCCTTCTGACTGATCGATGTTGCTTGAGACCAACTGACACCCTTGTCGGCAGAGCGTGAAAAGAGGATGCGACTTTTATCTGCCGGATCGCTACTGCCATATTTGTCAAACTCAGTCCAGGTCATATAGATGTAATTCGTGCGAGGATCCACAGCCAGCCAGTGCTTATCCTGATCAGCAGGAGGTCGGTGACCGGCAAAGGTGCCATCGCTCCATGTCTTGCCCTGGTCAGAACTTTTCTGAACCACTATGCGGTCCAGCCATGAATCTCCGGAGCGTCCTTCACCCGACGGATCGGCAAGGTGAGCAAAATAGAAATTGCCTTCGTAGTCAGCGGTGATGACTGGATCTCCATACACGCCATAAGACGACTCGACCAACTGCAAATCCCAAGTCCTGCCACCGTCTTCCGAACGTAGGGTCTTGTTGAGCACGATTCCAGCTACTTGAATCTGCGGGTCTACTGGTGAAATAAAGATGCTCGGCTCGCAAGGCTTATAGGGTGAAATACTGTTGGTGCTGTCGATGAGCACATTCTGAAATCCCTTGGAAAGGTTCTTGTTCGACAATCTACCAAGAGAATCTTGGCAGGAGGAAAAGAGCAGGAAAGGCCCTACGATACCGAGAATTATTCTGACAGCTAGCATAATTCGAAATTACATTATTGCAGGATAAGCGGAAAGCACTGCCACTGAAACCCATATTTGGCGTGATATCCACAAACAAACTGTCTTTTCGAGACTCTTTATTAAGGCTTGTTGCAATCGCTGTTCGCACTTCATGCTAACGATCAACGAGCCCATGGACACACCACTCAAGACATCCATCTGCACCTGCTCGTCGGAGTGCCCTGGATCGGCAAACCATGCCAAGCCCTACTCCACCAAAATCATTCTCCTCGTTGCTATGAAGTCTTTCGTATCCAGCTGATAGAAGAGCACACCCACCATATCTAGCTCTAGATGCTGTAAATAAACTTGGTGATATCCTCGACTATAATTGCCCTTCACTGCATGGACGACTTTGCCAGCTACATCATAGATCGTCAGCGTTGCCGGCGTGGCTTTTGGCAGATAGAAGCCGATCGCCGTCTGATCTCTAAATGGATTGGGTCTGTTTTGATACAGGGCAAACCCATCTTGATGGCCACCTTCCAAAATGGCCGGTGGTGCAGCGCCCATTCCTTCGATCAGCCTCAATTCTTCCGAAGTCATGTGGGTAATCTCCTTGACTACTTCTTTCTCGGTGGCTGTGCTGATTGGTGCACTATCTATCGTGGTGGATTTGCAATGATTGCCACCATCGGCAACCACCAAGAGCACATCACAGTAATCTGCTGTGCCACTCGGATCAATGACCCACATCCGCACGAGCTGAGTGCCAGTTGGACAGCCCACTTCTATGTAGGTCGTGTCATCTTCCCACATGTCATCTCCCACCCCA
>CAJQNM010000415.1 GCA_905479665.1 uncultured Saprospiraceae bacterium | reverse complement strand
CTCACCAAGGTCAGTCTGGAGATGACCAAAAGCAACAAAGTCTTCAAAGAAGCCATCAAAATTTCCCGAGAAGACCAAATCCCCTAGCTTGTTGTAGTTGGCTGGCAGATCAAAATTCGGGATGAGCTGGCGTAGGGTCTCGATATTTACCTTCGCTTCTTTGAGGCGTAGGTTCATTAATTCTTCGCCTGGGTGGGTCACATTGCGAATTGCAACATCCCCTTCGATGGTGGCAAGATTTTCCAAAGTGAGACTTAGATCCTGGGTCCGGAGATTATTGACCGTGCCCGTGATGCGTCCTTCCAGTTGGATTTCTTTCCCTCCATTGAGTATGAAAAATTCATTTTCATTGAGATCTGTCGAGAAGTAGAGCAGATCACGTACTGCAACGATGCTCTTGGTAAATTGACCATTGATCAGAACTTTGTCCTCAAAGTTCTGAAAGTCGCCGATGTCACGATAATTAAAAACGAGTTTATTTTGTAGTCGAGAAAATGGCGTCGTCAAAGTAAAGTCGGAAAGTTGCAATTTCTGATTGTCCAGTGTAAATGCACTGGCTTTTAATTCATTTACTTGAAAACCTTCTGGAGTAGAGAATTTCAGATCATCTATTTTGGAGAAAATGGTCTGATTGAGATAAACAAAATCCTTTAATTCAGCTTGCACGTTGAGCAGATTTAAGTCTGCAATGTCGATCACGTGTGCCATCGCTATTTGCTTGATATTGCCATTGTTGCGTAAATCGACCTGACCATCTGTAATAATTGCGCTAGTTATTATTATAGAGTCATTTGAAGCGACGGCAGGAGCGGAGTGTCCTCCACCTTGTGGACTGTCATGGTGCTGCTCATTTCGTTGCTCATTTCGTTGCAGAACAAGCGTAGATGGATCGTACATGATGGTCTCTGAAAAATAGGGCTCCTGCAGCTGCAGATCATCGATGATCAAAGGATCTTTCCTATTGGTCTTGCGCAATAGGAAATCTGCAGACTGGGTGCGGAAGGTTGTTTCTTTGCCACGCACGCTATCTAGGGCATAGAGCGAAATATCTTCTAGATAAACTTTGGTGGGAATAAAATTAATTTGCCATCCACCCTCGGTTATGGTTGCGACTGGTGCAGCGAGGGAATCGGTCACCTCAAAAGCCGAATCGTCCGATTTTCGAAAGTAGTCACCTAGAAAATCAAAGTTCTTTTTGCCATACGGGTCAATGGCAATGCCTACTTGTGCGCCCTTTACTTTTATTTCGTCAATATTTAATTCCTTTTTGGTCACACCCTGCAAGGGGTTTTTCAGACCAAGAAATACTCTTTCTGCATAGAGCAGGGTATCGCCAGATAAATCTAGGATGAGTACGTCATCGAGTGCGAGATCATTTCGTATATCGAGATGAATGGAGCCAACGTCAATTTGGGTGTCAAGATCACGCGTCAATTTTTTGGTGAGCGAATCTATGACTGCATTTTGAAAATAGGGGAGTTGCAACAGCGCGGCTATGACCAGAAAGATGAGGAGAAATAGCACAAGCAATCTGAGCAGCCATTTCACTGCGCGTCGACCTTTGCTGGACTTTCGTTCATTCTCCACCTTAGAATAACCTTAACCTGGTGTCTATCAATTTATTATGAAAAGGATTTAACGCGAAATTAACCCTATTTTTCACTTGTGAAGGATCTCTTCCTCATCCGGTGTGAGCGGTAGATCGGATTGTTGCATTCGGTTCCAGATTTGGATGCACTCCATCGCGTTCTGCACATGGTGGGCACGTAAAATCTTTGCCCCACCTTGAAGTGCCAAAGTGTGCAGTACAGTCGTGCTATTTTCGCGATCGCGTTTGGCATCATCCAATGCTCTTCCAATCATGGATTTCCGTGATAAGCCAGCCAGAATCGGTTTCTCAAGAATCTTAAACGCGTTGAGATTTTTAAGTAATCGGAAATTATGATCGATGGTCTTGCCAAAGCCAAAACCCGGATCTATGATGACGTCATGTACACTGTGCTCCATCAGTGTACGCAGTCTATCGATCATAAAATCTAGCACATCTACTATGACATCTTCGTAGGAGGGATCCTGCTGCATGGTGCCAGGGGTCCCTTGCATATGCATCAGCACATAGGGTACTTGATATTCGACCACTACCGACAGCAATTCGGCATCCGTTTGCCAGGCAGAAATATCATTGATCATGTGCACGCCCAGATCCAGCGACTGGCGTGCAACCTGTGAGTAAAATGTATCTATCGAAAAGATGGCCTGCGGAAAGGTCTTGATGAGTCGCCTGAGATGTGGCTCCACTTGAGTCCATTCTTCGTCCGGAGAAAGTTGCTTTGCTCCTGGCCGACTTGACTGGCCGCCGATATCGATGATCGTCGCACCCTCTTGCAGCATTGTTGCCACTTGCTGCATTGAAGCATCAGGCGAAGTGAATTTTCCGCCATCCGAAAATGAATCTTCGGTCACATTGAGGATACCCATCACGATGGGAGTCTTCAGATCGACCAGAGTGCCGCGGCAATTAAGAGTGGTAGTCTCCCAAATCATCAATTTAACACATTAAATAAAAAATGTATATGAAATTACCTTAAAATGTGGATTTTACGAGGAAAAAGTCTTAATGTTTCTAGAAAACACTTTCGAAATCTTACCTTGGGTCCAAGATATGAAAACGGGATTTATGGTAAGGTACCTACAGTCAGCCAGATTCGCCGTCGTTGCGGCTGTTCTATTTTCGATGGTCGTGAGTTGCGAACAAGCAGAGCAGACTACTTCGACACCAACGGCTACAGTCGGAGAACAGCATTGGCCACCACATGCACATAAGTTTGGTTTTGACTTCAATCGATATTTTGTCGAAGAGGGCACGATCAAGGAAAACGAATTTCTCGCAGATATTCTACTGCGTTACAATGTGAGCTATGAGACGATTCATTCTGTCGCGCAGGCCGCCGAAGACGTATTCAGTGTAAAAGAGCTGCGTTCTGACAAGGATTATTACATCTTTAGTCAGGACACCAGTCAAGCTGCAGACTACTTTGTCTACGAGCCCAATAGATTGCGCTACGTCGTTTATGACTTGGCAAAAAAAGAAGTAGAGGTAATCGAGCGTCCTCTGGATCGACAACGCAAGGCAGCGTATGGTGTGATCGAAAACTCTTTGTGGCTCACCATGATGGAGCAGGGACTGAACTACGAGCTGGCGGCACGAATGGAAGATGCTCTGGCCTGGTCAGTGAGCTTTTCGCACATCCAACAAGGTGATTTTTTCAAGGTCGTGTATGATGAACTCTTCGTAGATGGAGAGAGTGTTGGGATCGGCGAACTACATGGTGCTTATTTCAACAATTCAAATAATGACCACTATGCCATTAAGTACGACAGTGATAAGTACAAAGGATATTACGATTTGAAAGGACGCCCAATGGAGAAGGTGTTTTTGAAAGCTCCTGTGAAGTACTCGCGCATTTCATCTCGCTACAATCCACGACGATTTCACCCAGTATTGCGCAGAGTCAAGGCCCATCTAGGCACTGACTATGCTGCACCACGTGGTACTCCGATCTACGCGGTTGCCAATGGCCTGGTCACTGCTCGATCCTTCACCAAGGGCAATGGCAACTATGTGAAAATCAAGCATGACAAGACGTACAGTACGCAATACCTCCACATGTCTAAGTTTGCCAAAGGAGTCACTAAGGGCACACAAGTCGTGCAAGGACAAGTAATAGGATATGTAGGATCTACGGGACTCGTTACCGGGCCACATGTGTGTTTTCGCTTTTGGAAAAATGGCAAGCAGGTCAATTTTATGACTCAAAATTTACCGGAGCCAGATCCAATGGCGGAATCAGAGTTGCCACAGTACTATGTGATCCGAGATCAAATAAAAGGCATTCTGGAAAGCATCGAAATGGATCTCACCGTTGCCAAGAAGGAAATTGCGCTGGCACCTGCTGAGCGCGATGCTGTCGGGGACTAATA
>CAJQNM010000414.1 GCA_905479665.1 uncultured Saprospiraceae bacterium | reverse complement strand
AACACCATAAATACTGTATCCAAGTACGTGTTGCCACGCTCTGAAGACATCGTTGGGTTGGTCAGTAAACCGGTTGCGTGAAGTGAGTCCGCATTAAATATGTCATCACCAAGTACTGCATTTAGGCCAGTAATATTTACTTGTAGGTCTTCCAGCCCCCACCAGTTCCATGGTGCTCCATCTGCAAAATTTGTCACAAATGGGTAGAAGTGGTCTGTGCCTAATTTCAACGTTTGTTGGGACTCTATTGTAGTGTGATCTACATCCTTGAAGGCCTGTATTTTATCAGCCAGCGGATCGCACTCTGCTGGGATATCATTGAGGACATCGTTGTTGCCTAGTTGGTTAGCCTTATCCACCATGATGCGTGCACCTGAGCCCTGATCGATAACAAGGAGATTTCGAACAGGTTCAAAAACGTTTTCTACACCAAAGGGTGCAAATATATCTCCAGTGGCATGAAAGCCGACGATCGCGGGCTCATTGGGCTTGCCCTGTATCCAGGAGCTGTCACCTATCGCTCCACCCAGGTTCACAGCGATGTCAAAGTCAGAGCTGTACCCAACATGATTCGGATTATTGAGTGGAGTCTGGTTTGTGGCAAAAAAATTGCCTAGTACTGTTGTGTCAGCAAGCGGCTCGAACGTTGTACTGTTTAAGAATTTAGGAAGCAATACTTCCTGTGGTTCATCCAGGCCAGCTGCTCCGAGGGTGAGGTACCCACCGGTGCCGATACCAAAAGCACCCACCTTTTCTGCATCGATCCCGAAGGGATTGCCATCTTCAGCTACAGATTTACGCAAGTAGCGTATGCAGGTACGGGTATCCTGGATGCCACGATATGCTGCCTGCAAAAGTGTACCTAGGCGTAAGTCGTTGTCCTGTGCGGTGGCTAGCCATCCTGCACGATAGGTCGCTGCAACTGCAACGTAGCCCATCTTGGCAAGTCGTGTACAAACCTCCACAACAGTACTATCCGTTTTCGATCCTCCAGTAGATTGATTGAAAAACTTAGGAATGAAAGTTCCCGTATGCATCACGACCCAGACGGGGCGAGTAGTCACAGTGTCATCTGCGGGAGGCATATAGACATCCATCACGAGATCCTGAGCAGCGGCCTCACCGGTGAGGATAGAAATATTGTTTCCGTACACAACATCATTTTGCTGGACTGTTCCAGTGAAGATCTGGGATAGATAGCGAGTACCAGGAGTATCTATATTAAGAGCCGAAAATTCTGAATGGCTGAGTGGAGCAAATTCCTCACATGCATCAATCGAGAAGCCGAGTTGGGCAGTGAGCAGAATGGCACCAAGTAGTAAGTAACGTCTAATCATCTTTTGTCAAATTTAAAAACCAATTATCTCTTCTTAAAATCATATAACAGTGATACATAGCCAAGTCGACCTATTCGAGGGCCGCCATATGTCTGAAATACCTTGTTGTCGAGAATGTTCGATGCACCGACTTTGAGATTAAGATTCGTTTTAGTCGATGTAAAATTCACTTGTGCATCCATAAGGCCATACGAGGGGATATTGCCAGTAAATTGAGGTGAACCTTCGAAAATAAACCCTTCTACCCATTTAAAACTGACGTTAAAGCCAATCTTGTCTATAAAACTACGAGAATTTCCAATAGCAAGTGCTCGTCCTGAAAATGAAAGATTGTATTTGTGCTCAGGAGTATTAAAAGCTGGGATGATCGGGTCATCCACCTGAGAGATTAGCTTGTTCCAAGAGTAGTTTCCGGTCAGGGCAAAATTTCTGAAGTAGTAATTGAATCCCATCGAGAATCCCTGAGTATTTACGACCTGCTGCGCATTGGAAGCAACCCGAAATGCTTGCACTCTAGTCGGAAGTCCCACCACCGGATCAAACGCAGCGTCGACACCAATTTGATATCCAATAAAATCCTGGTAGCGACTGAAATAGGCTTCTGCATCCAGATAAAGGCTCCGAAATAAAAGTGTCTTATAACCCACCTCGATGGACTGCACTTTTTCGGTTTGAATGGGTGCTACATCAAAATAGTCCAGTTTCGAAGCATCAAGTGAGTTGAGATAATCTCCCAAACTCGGCACCGTTATCAGATTTCGAATACCGCCAATATTGCCGATTAAGATCGCACGCCCAACATTGTAAAACAGATATTGATCAGCCAAGGTGGGATTGCGAATGGCAGACGAAAAGGAAACTCGGGCGAAGTTGTTGGCCATGGGCTTGTAGACCACGGAAAGTGCCGGAGAAAAATTCACTCCAAAATTTTGGTGTTTGTCGACCCGAAATGAGGCATTGAGAATTACTCTGCGCTGAAGAGTCTGGTATTCTGTTCCACCATAAACCCCATATTCATAGGTGTCGATATTTCGACCGAATGTATCCAGCAAAATAGATCCTTGAGAGTTTGGAGTGTAGATCCTTCCACTAGCACCGACGGTAAGTTTCAGTTCATTTTCGTCATCCTCAGGCAATGGACGGAATGTATATTCCCCTTGCCCATGAAAAAGGGCGGATTTGTCAAAAAATCGTGTTCCACCTTCGGCAAAAGAAATTTTGCTGGTGATGTCTTCAAAAGCTGCCTGAAAGGTGGGTGTACCAGGCGCAAGGAAATCTCCCGAAGGTTCCCGTGGATTTTCAACATTGGCAAAGTTTTGAGCGTCGGAATGCCAAGCAAGTAGTTCGTCTCGCAGACCACCGAGAAAGTCTGCCTGCAGTATCCGAAATTCATCTGGGCGCCCAATGTAATCCGAAGGACTGGGATATCCTTCCATTCCCCTGATACTGGGGTTTACCTGGCCCGACCAGTAATTGATGTAGTCACGAGCCCAGATACCGTTGTCCTTTGCACGATCCTGCAGCACCAATGCTGTAAAATATGGGTCGTACGAGTCGCCTGCATCTTCATGAGTGGCATAAAATCTCAAAAAATATTGGTCTTCCTTGGCCAGTTCGATTTTGTGCTGATAGAACTTGACGTTGTTTAAACTAAACCGATTATCTCCTTGATAGACTGTTGTGCCTCCCGTGTAGCTGCTTGAAAGGATCAATTTAGGAGAGTAGAGATCGAGTGATGGTTTGAGCCGAAAATGAATGGAGGCATTTAATTTGAAATTGCTAGCATCATAATTGAGCAGATCTGATTCGGCATAACCTCGGCGGTGGAATACTCCCAATCCAGGATTTGGCAATGATCTGGACAAGTCATTCGACACCTGATATTCATCACCATAGATGTTTACAGCATCATATCCTCCTGGATTATCGATTCCAGTTGTGGTACCATCTACAGCCTCAAGATTTTCTGCCTCCCAATCATCCGCGCTGAAGAGCAAACCATTTAATTTGATTGCCATAAAATCGTCGCCTTCACTATTGGAAAAAGCTGTGGCGTAGCGTACGCTTCCCTTGCGCAAATTTCGCTCACCTACCTTGAGCTCCACCGCAAGGCCCTCATGAAGAAAGGGATCTTTGGTTTTCATGCTGATAACACCATTGAATGCATTCGGGCCATAGTACGCACTGCTGGCACCGACGATGAGGTCTACCTTAAGGATGTCAAGATCTGGCACACCAAGAAAATTGCCCAGGGAAAAATTGAGCCCAGGCGATTGGTTGTCGACCCCATCGATGAGTTGGAGGGACCTCACCGGACTCGTACTATTAAATCCACGAGTGTTGATCACCTTAAAACCCAGGCTTGCAGCGGTCAGATCCACACCTTTTAGCGAGCCCAAGGCGTCGTAGAAGTTTTCTGATGGAGTTTCCTTTATGGCCAGTAGATCCATGGACTCAACCGTGAGCGGTGAGGCCTTTTGCTTATCGGATATCCGTTGTGCTTTTACTTCGGTAACGGCAAGGGTAATTCCACCAGATTCCTCCAATAAGACCTCCATGTTTTCAGTGGGAGAAGTGATGGTCTCAACTTTAGAGTTGTATCCCAGATAGCTTAAGGAGATCACGACAGGAAAATCATCGACTTTGAGTTCAAAAGATCCATCAAAGTCGCTGATTGTGCCCCGAGATGTTCCTTGAATCAAGATATTGGCGCCGATTAAGGGCTCCTTGCTTACCATATCCAGTATAATGCCTCGTAGAGTGCTCTGGCCATGGCAGTAGGCAGAGAAGAGCAACACTAATAGAACTACGGGTATACTTCTTTTCATTGCAGAGATGCATTTGCAAAATACAATATTATTATGATTGGCCGACTATTCAGTTTCCCGCTGGTAAAGCTGGTGCAGGATCAAAAGGCGATATAGATCAAAATAAAATAAGGGTGCTTGGCCCTTTCGGAGTTCGGACTCAAGTTTTGGATTGAGACCCATCAACAAATTTAGAACAGTGCTCGCAAAGGGGAGTCGACGCAGAGTTAGATAATGTGCCCCGATGCGCGTGCCGAGATCGTTGTGAGATGCAAGGTAGTGGGCCAGATTTGCCATTGCCTCCTTATGTTTTTGCAAAAAGGCCTGGTTGCTTTCCAGATCCGCATGTAAAACCGGGTTGTCAATATGGCGAATCGCTATGTCTTTCTGTTCCAATAGTTGGCCCAAGACAAGATCCTCATAGCCATAGCCCTGGGTTGTCTCTGAAAATGTGAGATTGAGCAGGCGTGGATAGATCATGTTATTGCTGTGGAAAAAGGCCGCAGGCCTGCGCTGTCGGTCGGCCAAGGGTCTGGTTTCGCGCTGACGGCCATAACGCCAATGTAGTCGATACGTTTCTTCCGGCTTGGCTTCAGCATATTGACGCCCCCCAATGATGACACTTTTACCGTCCAGGGCATCTAAGTATTTTTGCAGATACTGCTCATCGACTATCTCTGAATCTGCATCAAGAAAGAGGACATAATCATACTGCGCTCGCGCCGTGAGAAGGTTTCGTACA
>CAJQNM010000413.1 GCA_905479665.1 uncultured Saprospiraceae bacterium | reverse complement strand
ATAAAAGATCTGCGTAGTTCTGCGTCAGTTTTGCAGAATTGCCAGCGGTGTATAAAATACATTCACAAACCTTGGTCATGCTCAGCTTGCAATAACTTCTGTCTAGGCATAAAAAATTCATAAAAGATCTGCGTAGTTCTGCGTCAGTTTTGTTAGGTTTGAATTATTGTCTAATTTAGGGTCTTGGTCATGCTCAGCTGTCAATAAATTCTGTCTAGGCATAAAAATTCATAAAAGATCTGCGTAATTCTGCGTCAGTCTTTTTTACAGATTCAGCCAATAATTCATTTTAAGAACGACTGCTCGATTTTTTGGCCCCCACTGCTCGATGGTATAGTTGTCTGAATAAACCAGGAACACATCAGACATGGGTTGAAATCGCCACTGAAAACGAGAATTAATATTAAAGTTGTCGCTCTGGGTATTATACTGCAAGAAGGTAGTCCAAAAAATAGTGCGGGAGAAACTGATTTCGATTTTTGGTCCGACTAGAAACAAATCGTCATCCGTGTACGGGTCTGGAAAATTAAGGCGATTTTGTTCAAAGCGTAATGCAAAAGAACCCCAGGGTTGTTTGCGATAATTGAGGTCAAGACGGTATTGCCAGCGCTTGCCGTTGTAAAACCCTCCGATCTCCCCACCAATGAGAAGGCTAAATGCCTTGCGTGCATCTGTTTGATAACTAGCCGCAAGGTCCCAATAATTGTATCTGCCAGCTGGCAACGGAATACCTTCCGTAAAAATAAACGGGTACAAAAGATTATTGCTCCGTTGGGTTATTTCGAGGTCAATAAAACTGCTGTTTGCGTATGACAAGGTATATCCCATCTGGACTCGATTGCCAATGAGGGTGCTGCCATCTTTGGTGAAATCAAGAACATCGCTTAGTGAAAATCGATGGGTATTTATTTTTTCATTTTTCGGAAATAGGGTATAACTAAAGCGCGTGAAATTATGGTGAAAGCCCAGGAATATTGTCGTGTCGCGACCGTCATCGATATGTTCGATGCGCGGAATAAAGCCCATGTCTGGTCGATAATTATTTCCGACTCCTGCCCAGTTTGTGTAAAACGCGATTTTGCGACCATTGTAGCCCGCTGCAAAATTGTAAAAGAAATTATCCGTGCTTTTCCCTTCGCTAAATGATAAGCCATATCCGCCTAGTGCGCGCCAGCGATTGTCTTGTGTCCTGAAATCAAATTCTAGGCCACCGGTACGGTTGAAATCATTGTTTTGAAATTCTCCCAGATGATAGGCTTGACGATTGTGGAAATAACCTTTGACGGTTGAGCGAGCCAACACACGTTGGTGCATAGTGAAGCTGGTGTAGTTTTGTCCAGGCTGGTCGATTTGATCCTTGGTCTGGAGATTCATCAAACCCATACGCAAATTGGAATTAAGGTTCCCACTTAGACGAACACCATAAAGAATGGGGATCGGGGCTCCGTCTTCATCAAGGCCAAGCCTACGCGAAAAGAAAGGTCGCATGGGAGGTATCCCAAAGTCTGCAAATAAATCACTGTTTTCTAAAAAGAAAAGCCGTCGCTCTGGAAAGCGAATATTTACCGTGGTGAGATTGGTCACTTGTTCATCCACATCGACTTGCGAAAAGTCAGGATTAATCGTTAGGTCTAGATTAAGATTAGATGAAAGTGCAATTTTTGCATCTGTGCCAGCACTTATCTTTCGGTCTGATGGAGTTCCTTCCTCAAAATCTTTAATGATTGAAGTAAGCGCATACGGAATTAACGAAATATTGCTTTTGGTTTTAGGCGGTGGCGCATCCCATAGCATTCTTCCCGTATATCCCATATCTACAACCATAAACTGGATGGGTACGGGAGCCCAACTATGCCAGCTATTGTCCTTGCTCAAGCCTCGGTGCAAATTAAGCCCCCACTGCATGTCGTCACTATACCTCAACGTTTTGAACGGGATGGCCATCTCGCACGTCCAGCGGTCTGAATAAATCTTTGCATTGCAAAACCACTTATTATCCCAGGCGCCATTCACTCCGCTTGTGCTGCTGCTGCCACCACTTGAGCGCAGACCTGTTTGGCCGGAGATCAGGGCATCATACTGGACACCGCTAGGATTGGTGTTGAAATTAAACCCGTTGGTGCCCTCATTGATTGGATCAAAGGTGAGTCCAAATACATCACCATCCCAAAAGGTGGACGCGTCTCGTTTCAGTTTTTGGATGACATATGGACCCGGACCATAGCATGTGGCCGCGACGTAGATAAACTGTTCGTCGTAGGTGATCTGTACTTCGGTTTGAAATTCATCAGCCACTGCCCGATCGTCTACCGGAAAGCTCATCCAAAAATTAGTTGCTTTGGCAGCATTTTGCCAAGTGCTTTCTGAAAGATCCCCGTCTATGATAATTGCCTCCTGCGTCTGCGCGACCTCCAGTGTATACGCTGTTTGTCGTTGTTCTCTGGTCTCGGATTGTGAAAAGGCTTCCTTCGGGCTGGCGAGAATCATACCAAACACAACTAGGGTATATGCCAAGACATGGAGTGAATTCCAAGAAGAGTTTCTGATCCGAGAAGAATTTAGCAAGGTGACTATTTTCCCCGACAAGATAGTGCTATTCTGATCTCAATTCGTCCCTTGTGGAAGATGATCATACACTTGTACTCTATCCCACTTATCCTTATGGTTGTCAATGAATATTTGATGATCGGGATGCTCCTGATAAGCATCGTGATCTGCCTTGCTTGCAAAGGTGGACATAATCGCATAATCGTATGAGTTGTCCACAACGGTACGTGGAGTCATTGCAGGAGGGCCGACTAGAGATAGCTGGACGAGATCAATTTCCATGAGCTTGTGAACTCCTATGCGAAAGTCTTCTTTCTCTTCTGCGGTCACGTCGGTTTTGAGCCAGAAATAAACAATATGTACGAAGCCTGCTTTCATTTATCATAAATTTGGCGCCAAGGTAAATAAAAGGGAAGGAAGGAGGAGGAAGATTCTATTTAGCGAATTAGGGTCACAGACCCGCTGCGTTTTTCTGTGGTATTATCAATGAGTCGAAGTGTGGCAGTGAATACATATACGCCGGCTGTCGCGCTGCGGTTTTCAATTGTCCCATCCCAACCAGACTCGAGATTGTTTGCAGAGAGTTTTTCTCCCTGGTAGATCAGCGTGCCCCATCGGTCAAAGATGAGCAATGATTCGACTTCTTGCACTGCTTGCCCAGGAGAAAGAATATTGAAATAATCATTGACACCATCTTGATTCGGAGTAAAAGCATTTGGGGTATAGATGGGGAGGCTAGTGCGTTCAACACTTATTCTGAATGTATCACGAGCGAGGCATCCTGCATTATTTTCGGCATTAATAATATATTCAATGTTTTGAATGCCGATTGCTGTGTTTACCATACAGTCGCTAC
>CAJQNM010000412.1 GCA_905479665.1 uncultured Saprospiraceae bacterium | reverse complement strand
GGGCGACCATCGCCGGCTCGGGAACAAAGCAGTACAATCCTCCGAGGGGCACGGATGGAAGACTTCCTTCCGATCCTCTCGAAGTGCAGTTGGCATTTCAAGTTAGATCGTGCGGGACTTGTTCGTTCTTTTGGCCTGAGGACAAGCAAAAGACAGAATATGGTCCATACACGTCCTTTGACTTTGATGTAAATGCTCCCTATCCTGCAGAACGAGATATGTCTGTGAAAACAGCCCCGTGGGTGCAAGGACGTACGGGACCTCCTGCCTTTCCAAATGGAGAAATCGTCGATGGATGCCGAAAAGCTCCCATCATGACGCTTGGCATTAATCCTAATTTGACTGCTTTTTCTCCCGGGCAAAACGGAGCACCCTGGGCGTATCCCAATTTCTCTTCCGATCATGAAACGAATGCCTGGGCAAAGTATGCTTGGTACTATCGTTACCGCTCTGTATACCAGGAGAAATTAGGTCTTGATTTCGTAAAGAAATACGTTTTGCCAGAGGGACAAATAGTAGCTCAGCGAAAAGGTGCAGTAGTGGGTACCTCTCGACCAGATGACAATCCGACTTGGAATATCCATGTCCTTTATGAGGGAGATAGCGACGCTACCGAAATAACATTGCCAGGGAGGATGGGCGATTTTCCCTACATGCTCTTTTACGATAGCTACGAACCGAATAATGCTTTTGAAGTAGGAGATATTATCGCAGGAAAGGTAGCTATGCCTGAAGGAATGGCAGTGCCGATTCTGCAAGAGGAGCAGGGATATTACATGCAGTTTGTGCCCACCTTAAAACAACTAGAGGGACACATCCGATCCAAGGGGGCTACTGACACCAACTTGGCAATTGGTGAAGATGTATCCCAGATTGATATGGTTGCTTGTGCTTCACCCCACTGGAACGAGGGTTTTCTGGATGGTGAGCTCAAGACCGTCGTTGACAATTGTGTTCGTAAGAATGCCTGGGCAGTGAAGCAAATTGTCCAGTCGCGTCCGTCCGTATTGTATGTCGTGAGCGAGTCAAGCTGGCGCATGTTCAATAGTATTTTTGGAAACTTCGTGGATCCAGGTAAGATATCTGATCGCCCTGTCGATAATGCCTACACCCTGTTTCGCGAAACAAGTAAGGTCGATGATCCAGTTTATGTGCGCATTCAAATTGAAATTGAGGGCGTAAAGTATGAGCATAAAATTCGCCTTGTGATCACACCCCATTTCTCGTTTAGTAAGAATTTTATGCCGCAGTATAGGATGAGTGCGAAGACATTTAGTGCATTGTCCAGCAATCCTGATTTCCAGGCCAACATTACTGCTGACAATGGATTCGAGATTTTGCCAGCAGATCCCAAGCACTCCTACTACTACCGAGAGATCCAATTGAATCCAGCTACTGCAGATCAAGTTCGAGAAAATCTGCGTAGCCGAGATACTGGGTTGTACACCGAGCTGGAGCAATATTATTTTGATCCCCATCGCCAGATGGCAGAAGTGATGATCAGCATGTACGACCTCGGAGATCTCACATTAGACCAAACAAATAATAATCTAACTCGCACCGAAGGCGCTTGCAGTTTTTGTGTCAATCGACATTGGCAATTTAAAAATGAATGTCGCTACCAGAAGAATTTAGAAAAAGCTCCTCCGCCTGATTTTCTTGAAAAAGTAGCGCAATATATTATCGATCATGGTCAACCCAGCTAACTCCCTTACTTGATGAAAACAACTGAGAATTTTAGTGTTTCTCCCCAGGCCGTGAGGGTTTGGCGTGGATTTCGACTGCCTTCATTAAATGAGGAGACCTTTTTTGACAAATTAGGCACAGTATTTATTCCTGCTACGGTCAAGCTGCAAATTGAAGCTGGCTTGCATTCGTACACCCCTACGGTACCAGCAGGACTTCCCCATAAGCCGCCCTATGTTCCTGACGAGACGGCCATATTATTTTGGAAATCCCAGGCGACATACTGGAATGGTTTTACGCGACTGGCCGTGCGTACGTATACCCTCACTCACAATGGAGTATATGTCACTTCGGGTACCCCTCTAAGCCGAGCCGATTTTCCAGTTGGGTTTATTGGATCGCCTTCTCTGGAGGTGGACCAGCCCGTATTTCTTTTCGACCAGCCAGCGGATTGGATGCTAGGATCCATCCGGCATTTGGTAGCGGAAAGGCCAAGGTCCTTGTCGGCAGATGATTTTCGCCAACAGGTAGCGGAGGCTTTGCAAAATATTCAAGAGCTGAAAGACCACTTGCAAGGAGCGGTGGCATGCATTGGTGATGAGTATCTCGTCTATTGGGAGTTGGGGCCCATCGCTGCTGGAGTGAAAACTCCAGTCTCTGGTCTTCAATTGCTGCAAGAAATATGTAGTGGCTGGTCGCAGATTTTTAGACCGGCCCCAACTTATTTACCAATTGATATTTATGACGAGTGGCCAGGTATGAATGTGATGGCCGGAAATTCTTTCAATATGCAGTTTTCGCGAAGTGCACAATTTAAGTAGGAGAGGCATGAAAGAAAATGAAACATTGTATCCGGTGCCACCACAATCAGTATACGTGTGGCGTGGTTTTAGGAATCCGGATAAAAGCTTCGAAGAGTTTGCTGGATTTTTGGGCAGTGTTTTTGTGCCTGCGTGCGCACTCTTGCAACCCAATGTAGGCCTTCGTGCTTATCTCCCGACACTTGTTCCACAGGAGAATAAACCCACTGCCATCCCAGACCAGACAGCGCTCATGTTTTGGGCCAACCCGGCAGCCCACAATTTAGCCAATACGACTGTTGCTGTTCGGGCGTACCAACATCTTCATGGACAGCTGTACGATATGTCGCGCAGCCATACACAGGAGGTGCCAGTCATTTTGCCATCGACGTTTGAGGCATTTGCAAGTGACCAACCCTACTTTTTATTCGATGAGGAGGTCGATTGGATGCATGGAAATGTATGGCACGTAATTGCTAGTAGATCCAAAACGGTCCCTTCTGCCGAATTCCAAAACAAAGTTTTTGAGTGGGCATCGACCTTCCAAGTTTCACAGAAGGATGCAATCGATGCGGCTCTGATCTGTTGCAATGAAGAGACCGCACTATTCTGGCTTCACAGTACGGTGGTCGATATTGATGAGAAATATCTGTCTGATCTGACGGATGTTGTGGATATGCACTTGCAGATTAAACCACGTCAGATCGACTTTGGGCATGGGCTATGGGATAATTGGAGTGGGATTAATTATTCAGATCAGCAAAATACCTCATTAAATATTCGCTTAGCCAGACCAAAAGATCCAATTCCTCGGTAATATTTAAATAAATCCACAGAAACTAAATACCAAACAGAAAACCCAGTATTATGACGAACATTTATGCAATTAGCGGGAATGCCACAGCACTAGCCATGGAGAATGTGGCTGTTGACGCAGCTGTCCTCCCTGAAGGATATACCACCCTCACCCCTCTGGCAGGGTCCTGTAGCGATGTACTCTATGCCTTCAATCGAGAAACAAAGCTTTTGGACGCTTATCGGATGACCTCAGATGCTCCGTACCTCACACCAATCTTTCAGGGAAATAGTGATATCGACCGATATCCCTGGGACTCGATCAAAAGTTTTGTCCTTGGCAATGTCTGCTATATTATGGCCTATGAAAAACATCGCGGGCATTTTTATTTCTATGAAGTAAAATCAGACTATACGCTTTCTAAGCCTTATAATTTCATGAATCAACGGAGTTGGCCCACTCAGAACTTCAGTGAGGTGCAACCGATCGTGGTGACTGGTCTCGTGTATGTGGTCGGCTACGATGATGAACATGGCACGGTGGCTATTTTTAGTTTACCTGTCGTTGCGACTTCTCCTCCAGATACTCCTCCATTTAATATGCTCAATGTGTGGTACCATCAATGGGCAAAGGGTTGGGAGAATTTTTCCTTCTTTCAAATGGGGCAATCCAATTTCTTTTTCAAGATCAATAAAATGAAACTCAATGTCAATATTGATCATATTCTGGATAGTCCGGCAGAGGGAAGTGTAGAGATTGGAAGTTGGCTGCAAGCGCAGCTTCCCAACGCACTTCAGGTAGCGATGGCAACAATTATACCTTGGCAGCATGGGACTCCGTTTTTGGCAACGTACGATGGCGATACCCGTGCGGTAAACCTTTACCACATCCATGCCGATTGCCAGGGCTGGACGAATCTGCATACCGAAGAAGTTCCGGCCTCTACCCAGCTGGTTTCGTATCAAATTGCTGATCAATCATACCTCCTCGTTTACGCCTAAGAGATGTTGGTTCATCAGTCCCCACATTTGTCACTTTGGAAATCGGCAGCCGGAGAGGTTCTGGCCAAGCAATCAGGCACTGCTCTCGCCGAGGTCGGAGATGATCATCCCATGATGCAAGGCATCAATCACTACGCCAATAGTATGGCACGGGGCGAGCGGCTAGAACATCCAGGAGGAGGAGATGTCGGATATAATGAAGACGATCCACAAGTGCTTGCCTATTTGTCCATGTTGCAGCACCAGGCCGTGCATGCCAAGATCCAGAAAGACACCGATTGGCAGGCAGAGATAGATCTGCAGCGCAGCAGATTTAAATTCGGCAATCCTCTTTGGGAGCAACAATGGATTCAGTACTTCGAGTACTATTGGGACTATCCCTACCACAAGGGCGAGGCACCGCTTTATCGATCCTGGCAAGATCCCAAGTGGGGCGCTGGAAATCCCGACTACGGGGTGGTAGAGTGGAGAATACCAGCGGATGCCACCATTGCGCTGATCGGGGATATTGGGACCGGCACTGATATAGCTGCAAGTGTTTTGGCATCTGCACTGGGTTTTAAACCTGATCTTATCTTGCATGTGGGTGACATCTATTACTCTGGCACACCCTTCGAATTCAAGCATCGTTTTGTCGGGATGTATGAAGAAGTGAGTAGAGCGGTAGGTGTAAAGGTGCCGATGTTTACGATCCCTGGCAACCATGAATATTTTATGGGGGCCAAGGGTTTTTTCCAATGCTTGGATTCGAATAATCTCATTCAGCATAGCAAGCAGCAACAAGAAGCCAGTTATTTTGCCTTACGGACAGAAGATGATTATTGGCAGTTCTTGGCGATGGACACAAGTTACTATGGCCACTATATGGAGGTTTCGCCCACGATTCAGAAAGCTGCTTTAGACCTGTTGCACAATGGGAAGGTTGACATGCCTCTGGATCCAACCGATCCGCATTGGCCTCAGCAGTTTAATCCTCATTTCCAAGATACGGACGCTCATCGTGCTGTTCATGATACTTCGACGAAACCCAAAATGGTTACAGTGAGAAAAGATGAAGCGGATTGGCATCACCAAAAGCTTCAGTCGTTTTCGGGGAGAACAGTTTTATTATCTCATCATCAGCTGTATTCGGCGACGCAAGAAGTGGGGGCAAACCCGCAGGGAAAGAATGATTTGACTAGACCATATTTAAATTATTCTCTTTGGCAGCAATTTGGTAAATATCTTGGTGATGATGTTGCTGCATGGTTTTGGGGCCATGAGCATAACCTCGGTATTTATGCAAATAATTTCCATCCAAAAGATTGGCCTGATTTAGCTCGGCCATCCCCTCTTGCCAAAGGCAGATGCGTAGGGCATGCGGCCATTCCCGTACAAGAGTCTGAGAGCCCGTACAAAGCAAAATTTCCAGTGCCACTGGTTGATGGCAGCCCCAAGTTGTCAGTGTCAAATGGTTGGTACAATCGAGGGTATCAGATCATGCAATTGCAAGGGAGGAATAAACCAATGCAGGTGACCTACTACGAAATTGATCAGGGAGACCCTACGCCAATTAAATTGTACGAAGAGGAAATTAGCTAGTAAATAATATCAATTAAATAATTCTGAGAAAACCTACTAGAAATGACATTACTTAAAGATCACCTGACTGTTGCACGCGAGGTGCGAGATATGAATTGGATCAAGACCGCTTTGCAAGCAGCTATCGAACTTGAACATTCTACACTCCCTCTCTACTTGTCAGGCATGTTTTCCCTAGAAACCCAAAACTACACCACCTACAACCTGATTCGTAGCGTTGTCATGGAAGAAATGGTGCACATGTCAATTGCCTGCAATATTCTAGCTTCTATCGGTGGGACTCCTGAAATAAAAAACATCAACCCGGGGTTTCCTCGATACGGATTGCCGGGAGGAGCCGAGCCGGATATTCATGCTGTAGTGGCAAAACTAACCCTTAAGCAACTCAAAAATTATCTGCGGGTAGAGATGCCAGATTTCTTGCTCCCAGACGAGTACCGTGAAGAGTCTTATCCGACCATTGGCAGTTTGTATACGGCTATTAAGGATGCAGTGAAGCAAAATGAAGAGGAGATTCGTGCTGCTATGAAAGCAGGGGGAAAATCAAATCAAGTGGGCGATGACATTGGTTTTACCACCATGACCTATGTGGAGGGCGAAGACCCGCTTCCGCAGATTTATGCGGGCATAGAGGAAATCTTGGAGCAAGGCGAAGGAGCGACTTCTCGCACCATGCATGCTGGACCTGCTTCCCAAGGTGAGCCTTCACACTATACTCGCTTTGCTGAGGTCTACTATGGCCACCGATTTGAGCTGCCTGAAGGTGATCAGGAGATCACTCGTGAGAATGAAGCGGACTTTTTCAAGGGCTATGCTGTTCCTTTTCCTGAGGTCGTGAATGTTCTAATGGTACCCAAAGATGGCTATGAAGCGATCTTGCGTTTAGACCCTGACGGTGATGCAGTCCGAAAAAATATTGAGGCGTTCGATGCGACTTATACGCAAATCATGAATGATCTGGAGATAATGTGGAACGGCCCTCAGGATACGGAATGGCCCACTTTTGGCAAAGCGGTTGGATCCATGACGGAGCTCCGTGTACTATCATGCTTTAACATCATGCGTTCAGAAATTCCTACCGACATCGTGGCCCGCTTGGCGGAGCTATATCCAACTGAACATCAAGATTTGGCAGATTACAGCGACCTCTCTTCACCCGTATTTTACGGGCCTAGGTTTTTCAATACAAATGTTCAACCGTGAGCATTTTTCATGGCAAGGTTGAAAAGTGGATCAGACGATACTTATTTACGGCAGGCATTGCTTTGATTGGTGTGCCTCTGTGGGAATTCTTTGTTGAGGAGTGGATTTTTGAGGAGGTAGATCTCTTATTTCCGGGGGATTGTGATGTAATTGTAGGTGGCATTCACATCGCCATACTGGCCGCTTTTCACTTGGCCTCAAAAAGATTTTCCCACCAAGAGTCTGCAAAGATAAATGGTCGTTGAGTAGGGCTTTCCAATAAGTCTATCTTTGCACTGGTGAAGGAGTTGCGATACCTCAATAAGTTTTTTGTAAAATACAAGTGGCACCTGCTGCTGGGTATCGTCTTCGTTGCCTTATCCAACTACTTTCGAGTGCTGCAACCACAAGCGATTCGGCAAGCCCTGGACTTAGTCTATGAAAACATCAATGCCTACGAGCTCTATGATGGTTTTGCAGCACAGGAGGCTGTTATCGACTCGATCGGGTCTTCCCTTTTCTATTTTGGAGTCTTGGTGCTGATCCTGGCCATCATCATGGGGGTCTTCATGTACTTTATGCGGCAGACGATCATTGTCATGTCACGCCTGATCGAGTATGATATGCGCAAGGAGATATATGATCACTACCAGGCACTGGATCTTTCCTTCTTTAAGAAGTCTATGACAGGTGATTTGATGGCACGTATCACAGAAGACGTATCTAAAGTGCGGATGTATATTGGGCCGGCAGTCCTTTATGGGATCAATCTGACCACGCTATTTGTGATGGTGATTTACTCGATGTTTTCGGTCAGTCCGGAGTTGTCTTGGTACTGCCTGGCACCCTTGCCCATCCTCTCCTTGTCGATCTATTTTGTGAGCTCGGTGATCCATAAAAAGAGTGAAGTGATCCAGCGGCAGTTGGCAAGGCTCAACAGTATCTCACAAGAAGTTTTTAATGGCATAAGAGTGGTCAAATCGTATACGCACGAAGCCCAGATGACGAGATACTTCAGTGCGGAGTGCGATGATTTTAAGGACAAGTCGATGAAGCTAGCTGGTGTCAATGCACTATTCTTCCCCCTGATGCTTCTCATTATTGGTGCCAGCACCATTCTCACCATTTATTTTGGAGGAGTCCAGGTGTACAAGGGGAATATCACTCCGGGCAATATCGCTGAGTTCGTGATTTATGTGAACATGCTTACTTGGCCCGTGACTGCAATCGGCTGGATCGCATCTATTATCCAGCAAGCCGGAGCCTCTCAGCAGCGTATCAATGAGTTTATGGATGTAGAGCCCCTGATCAAGAATCAGCAGCAAGTCGAATCTAAAATCACGGGTCGGGTAGAATTTGACAACGTGAGTTTTGTCTACCCCGATACGGGAATCACTGGGCTTGACCAGGTGTCTTTCAAACTGGAGCCAGGGGAGAAAATGGCGATCATAGGTCGGACTGGTTCTGGCAAGAGCACAATTGCCGAATTGTTGGTTCGTATGTACGATGTCAATGATGGTCGGATTACCATCGATGGTATTGACGTGCGCGAGCACAATCTGCAGTCACTACGCCGGCAAATCGGATATGTGCCACAAGATGTGTTTCTTTTTTCGACCTCTGTGGAGCAGAACATTGGTTTTGGACGAGCAGAGATCACCCGACAGGAGGCTGAAATGTACGCGGAGCGAGCGGCGGTAAAAGCTGACATTGAATCGCTGCCCGAGCAATATGAAACCATGGTAGGAGAGCGTGGAGTCACGCTAAGTGGAGGGCAGAAGCAACGCATTTCGATTGCGCGGGCCTTTGTGAAAGAGCCCCCAATTATTGTAATGGATGACTCCCTTTCTGCGGTCGATACGGATACCGAAAATACCATTGTCAAATTTCTCGAAGCGGACATCGCTCAAAAAACCACAATCATCATCACCCACCGCATCTATGGCATGCTGAAATTTGATAAAATTATCGTCCTCGATCGGGGCAAAGTGATCGAAGAAGGGACACATGAGGACCTCTTGGAAGCCCAGGGGTATTATGCAGAAATGTTTGAACGTCAGATGGTTAGTGAAGTGGGTGGCAATGTATAGTATTTTTTAGTACCTTCTGAGGGAGATTTTATTAGTTCATCAGCACAGCAATCGTGGAAAACGAAACAAACTCCCGGCAGTACGACAGTGTCTATACAAAAAAGGTGAGAGCTGGGAGGCGCAGGACCTATTTCTTTGATGTAAGGCAGACGAAAGGCGAGGATTATTACATCACATTGACCGAAAGTACCAAGAAGTTTAATGGAGATGGATATGAGCGGCATAAGATCTTTCTTTACAAGGAAGACTTCAATCGATTTCTGGAAAGTCTCACCGAAACAGTCGATCACATCAAGACTGAACTACTTCCTGACTATGACTTTGATGAGTATACAAAGCGAAATCAAGAGTGGGAAGAGAAGCGCCGACAAGAATCGAATGATGAAGGCCAGCATAGCCAGACTTCGTCTGAAGCTCCCGCTCAAGCGAAGCCTGATGCACCAGTCGTAGACGAACCAGCCAAAGAGTTTGAATCTGAGGAGGACATGGAATGGTGATTTATACCCTGGCTCAATTTCCCCTTTCGATGGTGGTGTACCCGGGTGAGACAATCCCTCTACACATCTTCGAACCGCGCTACCGTGATTTGATTAATGACTGTCGAGCTCTCGACGTGCCATTTGGCATCGTTGCTGTCATCGATCAGCAAGTGATGGAGATAGGCACTAAGGTCGTTTTCAACACCTTGCAAAAGCAATACAGCGATGGCCGAATGGATATCTCGGTAGTGGCTACAGGTACCTATCGGCCGGAAGACTTTCGAGCTAAGGGATCTAAGTCATACCCAGAAGGAGATGTGGAGGATCTCCAAATGAGACCAGCTACAGATGTAGTCCTTGAACAAAATCTACTGGCACTGGTGCAAGAGCTCTATGAAGTAATGCAAATCGCCAAACCAGTGGGCCTGGATGATTTTTATTCCTTGGTTCACAAACTCAGCTTTACGATTGAAGAAGAGTACCAATTGCTGGCAATGCCAGGCATTGATGAGCAACGTCACTATATGGTGTCGAAGCTTAAAAAACTTATTCCACAAATTAAGGAGGCCGAAGAAGTGCGCAAACGTATCAGTATGAATGGCCAATACCAACACCATGTATCCTAATGGGGCATATCCATCTTGAAGCTAAGTATGCTGAGCTTCTCGTCGACTATTGTCTTGAAATAAAGGCGAATGATCAGCTCTATGTTCGCACAACATTTCTGGGAGAACCACTCGCGCGAGAGGTCTACAAGAGTGCCTTAC